>CBDTVA010000023.1:0-14821 GCA_965363935.1 uncultured Gammaproteobacteria bacterium
AAGGCGAATAGTCAACTATTTAACTGACCAGCAACGCAGATAGAATGAGTAAGTGAAAACTTAGAAATGTGAATTATTTTTTAAGGCTGCCCTAAGGCATAATTTCAACTAAAAAACTGGAAATTTATGTGTAAATCATTTAATATAAGCGGATTATTATCTTGTCGCAGTCTGCTTTATTGGCTTTTAACTATAGTTTAAATTTTAAGTTTAGATTTTAACTGACTGGAAACACAAAGGAAAAACCTATGAACCAAGAATATCATGATTTTACTGTGAAAATGGAATCTGAGGGCGTAAACCCGGAATACATCCAGGGCTGGCAAGGTGGTTACGTATGTAACCCTGAACGTGAAGAACAGCGTGTCAATGAAGCTTATAGCGCTGGCTATGAAGACGGTCTTGAAAAGAAAACTGACGGCTACGCTGACTGGAAATAAAGCCTTTAGCTTTGAAAAGCTTTTAGCTGACTGGAAAAAACCGGCAATCGCCGGTTTTTTCTTTTCAGGAACGGCTAATGTTGCGAAGCATTAAGGATATAGTACCAGGCGGGTGCTATTTCTTTTTAATACCTTCTACAGAAATAAACAATTCAACCTGCCGTGATGCAGGCCCCAAATCAAAATTAATATTGTAATCGCTCAAGGTTAACACTGTAGAAGCAGAAAAACCTCGTCGATAACCGCCCCAGGGATCCGGTCCATGGCCAATAGGATCCACATCCAGTTCAACATCTTTGGTTACGCCATGTAAGGTCAGTTTACCTTTTAATAAGGCTTTCCCCTGACCCGGTTCTTTCTCATAATACCCGGTACTGACAAATTGAGCAGTCGGAAACTTTTTTACATCCAGAAAGTCTTTGCCTTTTAGGTGCTTGTCCCGTTCTGCATGATTGCTGTCTATACTGGACGGATCAATATTCACAACAACCTTGCCTCAGCAGGATTTTTTTCATCATAGGTGAAATGACCGTCAAATCGATTAAATCGTCCTAATAACCAACTATACCCCAGATGTTTTATTTTAAACTGAATAAAGGCGTGAGCACCTTTTCTATCCAGTTCATATTCTGCCGCCTGAATAGGTGTCAGCCCCAGGATCAGAAAAATCACCAACACGCACAACGCACAACGCGATTTTATTCATAACGTCCACTCCCCTTTTTGACTATCCATTTATTTGTGAAATTGTTTCTAAGCATTAATCCCGTTAGAAATACTAAGACTTTCCCAGTATACGCTTTAGTGTATTGTCTTTATCAACTGTATGGTGTTTTATTGCCGCAATCCCATGAAATGAAGCCAGAAATATTAAACTTATCGCTAACCAGTAATGAATATCACCCGCTATATCTTCCTGTTTGTCAAAGCCTGGAAGTAATGCCGGAATTTCAGACCAGTTAAATATTTCAATAGCTCTGCCATCAGCAGTGGAAATTAAATAACCGCTGACCATAATGGCCAATAATAGGACATAAAGCAGCGTATGAACAATTTTGGCTGTACTCTGTTCCCACATCGAATGGGTCAGTAATTGTTGTGGTCGAGGATCTATAAGACGCCATAAAATCCTGCCTACAGTCAGAGCAAATAAAAGCAGGCCAATGCTTTTATGCAGCTGCGGAGCTTTATGATACCAACTGTGGTAATAGGTCAACTCCACCATCCACAGGCCAAGAATAAAAACCCCTAATATCAAAATTACACTTAGCCAATGGCTCAGAACAACCAACATGCCCCAGGCAGTGTTACTATTACGTAGTTTCATACAACAGTCCTGAGCAGATCCTGACAAAAATTCAAAGCAGAATTCAAAGCTGAGACAGAAGAGACACCTGCTCGTGCAATTTCGATTTAAGCCCGGGTTTTTTCGTTATTTTACTATCACAGTATCCGATTAAGGCCCGCAACTTCTGAGGCTCGATCAATATGATCACATCATCCTTAATTTTTATCAGCCCCTGTTTTTTTAATCGTGCAAGAGTCCTTGAAAGTGTCTCTGGCGTAATGGACAAACGTGAGGCCAGAAGATATTTAGTGGTAGATAAGATCACGACAGGTCGACTGGATTGGTTATTTTTTTTACAGCTTTTTTCCAGCAGATATCGGACCAATCGATGCTGTGCATCATAAATAGACAATTCAATAATTTCCTGAGTTTGAGCATTTAAGCGACTGCTAATTTCAGACATCATTGAAAAACACAATTCACTGGATTTTCGCAGTTGTGTTTTAAATTCTTGCGCATTAAAATAAAACAATTCTGTATCACAGGTTGCCCTGGCATTGACGGGATAACACTGATCCTCAGTAAACATGATTGCTTCAGCAAATATCTGCCCGGATTCAAATATACCGACTATTTTTTCGTTGCCAATAGAAGAGGTCTGAAAAAAAATAATTTGACCGCTACGAATCAGAAAAAAGTGACTAGCCTCTAAACCGCATTCAAAGAGAATTTCATTCTTACTTAAAGAGAGCAAACCAGAATGTTGCAAAATACGCTCAAAAGAAACACCAGAAAAGCGCTTAAATAAATGATGTTGGCGGATTTCCAGATGTAATAATGGGCTAAGCACCAAAAAAATCCTTTTCTCATCTACTTCTTTACAACAAAAGCAGCGTTAGGTAGGTTACATAAATACTTTTTGTATTCTAACTGAAAATGTCAGGTAAGCAAAGAAATGTACTATTTACACTGTATAAAATTATTCACACAAAAAAATCAGGCAAGGCTAGAATGCCGGTTTATAGAGATCATTTATAGCTTTTTTCAGGTGTTTGATTGCAGCCGGGGCATTGATTTCAAGAACCTGGGTTTCAATCCACTTATTATGGCGTTCTCCCATTGCTTCCTGAACTTTTGTACCCAGATAACGGCACATGGTAAAGCTGGGTTCTTCGTCTTCGTAAGGCATTTCTGAGTAATCACTCATTCGTTCATTGACCAGATTAATGAAATCTTTCTTGTAGTCTTTCAGGCCATCAATGTCTTCCATACTGGCCTGGTGGGTTCTGGCCAGATGCTGCACCATTGTCACCACAAACTCTTCCCGTTCCTGCGCTGACATGCGTTCATAAGTGATGCGATCCGCCAAATGCGCAAGAAAAATAACAAATTCAACGACGACATCCATACGCTGGCTCAGACTATCAGTCTGATAATCCTCATTTTCCAAATCCAGCAAAGCATCCTGGGCAATACGCCAGGAAATAAATGCAGCGGCACTGGCATTATCCGCAACCGTACGCTGTTTAGCGTTTTTTCCCCACTTCGATTTCATTCTCATAATGAATATTCCTGATAAAATCTGGATTCAATAGAAAGTTTTTAGCTCAATAAGTGCCCTATAACTTAGCCTGGCGCCAGTTCTAGTTGGGTTTCCTGAATTTCACCTGTATTATCAATATGTATAGTCATAATATTGGGTACCCGGGATAAAATATAACCGGCCATCATAGCCTTCATTTGTTCATCCTCATCTTCAATAGCAGTCAGTAGTTTATCCCCCACTATCTGGCAGCGCTCGGTGACATTGGGATTTTCGACAAAATCCCGTCCCAGTGTCCAGCCCTTGTTCATATCTTCATCCATCTTGTTAAATACAGTTGCACCAGAGAGGACAATATCCTCTTCAACATTGACTGCATACATATGGCCGTCAATAACGACATTCAAAACCCTTAGCATAGATGCCTCATCTTCAAAAAAGGTAAATAATTTGTAGTTAATATGGGGATAATTGCGTAAACTTCAAGTTTATCGTGATGAATTTGAAACGTACCTTAACGAAACTTTTTGAGCCAAGAGGCAGAAAACCCGCAACAAGAGTTAAGCTACAAATAAAATTTTCCATTTTATGGAGTACTAGATTGTGTTAATCCAAATACCCAATGTTATTAATCCACAGCAACTTAAATCCATTCAGGCGGTCTTAAAACAGGCCAATTTTGTGGATGGTAAAATTTCAGCCGGGGATGTTGCTCAACAGGTAAAAAATAATGAAGAATTGATCCAGGACAACTCAACGCAAATGCAGTCTTTAAATAATATTGTTATGGGTAGTCTGATTAATAATAAAACCTATAAAGCTGCTGTAATGATGAAGAAAATTGGTGCCCCTTTTTATGCCCGCTACCGAAAAGGGATGGGCTATGGCGGTCATATTGACAATCCAATTATGGGTCAGATGCCCAATTTGTACCGTACGGATATTTCAACAACAATATTTCTCAATGAGCCGGAAGAATACCAAGGTGGCGAATTAGTTATAACAACCAGGTATGGAGAGCATCGGGCCAAACTAAAAGCAGGCAGTGCCATTGTTTACCCATCAACCAGCTGGCACTCGGTAGACAAGGTCACTGATGGTGAGCGTCTGGTCTGCGTCACCTGGGCGCAAAGTATGATCCAGGATACGAACCAGCGTGAAATACTTTATGACTTATGGCAAGCCAGAGAAAAAATGCTTCAGGAAAAGCCACAGGCTAAAGAAACTCACGGGGTAGACGTTACGTATATCAAATTGGTGCAAATGTGGGCCGATACCTGATAAATTTACTCAACAAACACAAAAAAACCGGCCTGAGCCGGTTTTTTTGTGTAACAAACATATTAAATAACTATTTACTATGAGGGTTGGCAATCTCATCAGCCAGACTGGCAGGCAAGAACTTCAATGCAGCAACCGCTACGGTGAGCAGAAGCAATGTCACGCCAACACCACCCATGCCTAATAAAAATTCTGGCAAGGAAGGAACGTAGGAAGCAACAATGCCATCATAGAAAGAGCTGCTTTCTACCATTCCCGGGAATAGATACATTGGGTAAGCCTGACCACCAATAATAATAACATACAATTGAGCCATACCACCCAGTATGATTAATACTGATGCCAGGCCAATCATAGTTCTATTGTTACCCGTCGGACCATATATTAGAATCAAGGGCAGGATTGCACCCAGGGCAATTTGTATGACCCAGAAAAGAAAAGTGTAAACTCCGCCATCAGTAAGGATAAAAAGAGTAATGTCTCTATGATCAGCAGAGTAAAGGTTTGTCACATGATAAATAATTACAAAGAAAAGTACCGCTGCAACAAACACACCCAACAGATTCTTTAGGCGATTAACAATGTAATCTCCCAGATCACGTTGTGTATATTTGTAGGAAGCCATTAGAACCAGCATGAAAACTGCCAGACCAAATGAAAACGACATAATAATAAACATAGGAGCTAACAAAGCAGTGTCATAAGCTTCACGGGCAATCAGAAAGCCGAAAATAGAACCCGTACCGGTAGTGAGTATAAGACGCCAGATAAAGGCTGTCATGCCTGCTTTTTTGGTGAAATTATTATAAGGCCGGTCCATCATAGTCCATAAATAGATAGCAACAATTGCCATAAAGCCTGTATACAAGAATATGTTCCAGGTAAAGATAGACACAAAGTTAAACTGTGTCATCGCCACAATCAATCGATCAGGACGGCCCAGATCCAGTAACAAAACCACCAGTCCACCGGCAAGGAGAGCCATTGAGAGCATGCCGGATAAGCGCGCTAAAGGTTTATAAGCTGTTTTGGCAAAAACAGAAGATATTGACGCAACATTCAACGCACCGGAAGCGGCCACAATCAGAAAGATTGCAAACACATGGGGAGTTCCCCATATAATCTGGTTACTCATACCGGTAACCCAGTGTCCATTATGCTCCATGTAATAGGCAGCAAGCATACCAATCAGGGAAATAAGTCCAAATAGACCAAGGAAAATATAAAAACCTTTCGTATTCCCTTCTACTTCGAGAAAGTGCAATTTTTTCATTTTATTTACTCGTTACACCAGGTATTAAATAATTAATACCTATTTAATGAATACTCATTCAAAAAAACCAAACGCCTTGACTATATACCTTGATAGTGAACACCCGGGTTTAATTTCAGGTCGGCACGAATTTGTTTACTACCATGTTTGGCAAGCAGCTTGGAAATATCGCTTTGAGGATCATTTAAATCACCAAAAACTATCGCTCCGTCACTGACTTCGACACAGGCAGGAAGCTTGCCATTATCAACACGATTGACACACATATTGCAGGACTCCACACAGCCTTTACCACGAGGTGTGTTCTCAGTCTGGTCAGTCAAAGTTTCATGTACAAAGGAACGTGCTTTATAAGGACAGGCCATCATACAATAACGACAACCAATACAGCGATGCTTATCAACCAGAACTATACCATCAGGGCGTTTCATAGACGCACCCGTTGGGCAGACATCAACACAGGGTGCCTGTTCACAGTGTTGACACATGACGGGTAAGGACATACTATAACCAGTACTTTTGTTTGTTACATCGACAACACGAATGTACTGGGTTTTCTGATCATCTCTGGACTTGGTTTCATTATCCAGACCGTGTTCTTTATTACAGGCCTCAACACACTTATTCCAGTCAACCTCTTTGCTGGTATCAATCAACATGCCCCAGCGCACTTTAGAGCTTGCCTTTTCAGTGAGTGAAAAGTCACTCACTGAGCGTGCATTGGCTGTTTGATACAGCATAATTCCGGGAGCAACACTTAATCCTGCTGCAGCAACCGAACCAAAAATGAAATTTCGGCGGGAGGAGTCTTCAACAGGTGTAGAGTCTTCAACGGGTAAAGAGTCTTCAACAGGTGTAGAGTCTTCAACCGGTAAAGAGTCTGCAACGAGCGTAGAGTCTACATCTTTTGCGGAATCTTGAATTGCGGCGTTTTCAAGGATTTCCTTTTCAATCTTAATTGTCATCTGAACTAACCTCAGGCGCAATATTGGCCACATCTTTAACAGTCAAACTATAAGTCCCTGGCACTATATTTCTATAGTCAACATTCTTATGGCTGGAAAGTGCATGAAAATTGCCACTGCCTTCAGGAATGTCTCTGTGACATTGGAAACAGTCTATGGTTACTGCTGCATATTGATGACAGGAAACACAAAAATGCTGATCATTATCGATTCGAACATAGTTATTGTTATCATCTTTAATTGCATGACAATTGACACATTGCTTCAGGCTGCCATCAAGCGGCTTCAACGAACCAGAGGAGCCATCAGCCTGTGCTCTTAGTCCTTCACGAAGGGTTTGAATTCTGTCATGTTTCAGTAAGTCAGGATGCTCACGCCGCATCTGTTCATTAGGCAAAATACAACTGTCACCACTGGACTCTTGAATAGTAATCCTGGGACCCAGTCCATCCTGACTTGCATGAACAGCATTGAGGCCGGCAAACAATGCCAGCCCTGCTATAGTGAGTGGCAGTTTGTGCAAACCCATCTTGCTCTTTAATAAAGAGTTAAAACTAAAGTTTAGGTGCAACCACACATTTATTCTCCTGATTAATCACCCAGACCCATATCAATGTAGCCTGTAGGGCAAACATCTTTACAGATATGGCAACCGGTACAACGATCATAGTCAGTGTAAACATAGCGACCTGTTGTTGATTCAGCCTTGGGTGTTTTCAAAACCGCATCCTGAGGACAGTAAATGACACAGTTGTCACACTCAAAACACATACCACAACTCATACAACGACCGGCTTCTGCAACAACATCTTCTTCTGACAATGCCACCAGACGTTCGGCGAAATGCCCCAGTACTTCTTCAGAACCGACATCAATAGAATCACGCTTGTGACGCGCCTCATAAGCGAAATGTCCAAGGAACAATTTATCGTGACTGATAATGTCGTTCGCTGAGCGATTTTCGTAGTTATGGATAGCGAAGTTTTCGTCATTAGTTCCGCGAACACTTTCATGACCATGCACTGGAGACGCTTCAGGAGCCATCCCGGTATCTTCCAGTTTTTTCTCTAAAGAGAAATAGTGTTTGTCAACCTTAGGACGCTTTTTAAGGTCTTGATCAGTATGGGTGAAATAATGGTTTATAGTCTCAACGGCAATAGCTGCCTGACCAATAGCAGTAGTCAACAAATGTGGACGAACAATATCACCGGCCAGGAAATGGCCAGGCTTACCTTTAACCTGATAGTGTGCATCACCATCTATAAAGCCCTTTCCATTATCCAGATCTTCAAGACCATTCATATCACCCTTCTGGCCAATAGCAGAAACAATCAATGTCGCTTCAATATCATACTCAGAACCTTCAATCGGTGTCTTGCCATCATCTTCCAGTTTGATAACACGCAGAGCTGTGGCACGGCCATTAGCACCTCTGACAACAGAGATCGGGCTGACACAACCAGTAATGGTGACACCTTCACGTAGTGCATCATCGATTTCATGTTGTGCTGCCGGCATATTTTCAATTGAAGAGCGTGACAGCAGGGTTACTTCAGCACCTTCTTTTGATGCCGAATCTGCAACATCATGTGCGGTATGACCCAATACAACATTCTCAGCAAAGTCTTTTTCGGCAATGTTGGAAATATTACCCAGACGACGAGCAACCGATGCCACGTCAATAGAAGTATCACCACCACCAACACAAACTACTTTTTCAGCAGAGACTTTTAAACGACCATCGTTAAATGCTTCCAGGAAAGCAACACCGCTAATACAGTTAGGTGATTCATCAAAACCTTCAATTGGCAGACCACGGCCTTCTTTACAGCCTATTGCCCACAAGATAGCATCGTAGTCTTTTTCCAGGTCTTCAACACTGACATCTGTACCAACCCGGGTGTTTAATTTCACTTCAACACCCATTTCAACGATACGATTCATTTCATGGTTCAAAACATCACGGGGAACACGATAACCAGGAATACCAAACATCATCATACCTCCCAGTTCAGCATGGTCATCAAATACGGTACAGCTATGACCAATTCGACGCAACTGATAGGCTGCTGCCAGTCCTGCCGGACCACCACCAATAACTGCTACTTTCTTTCCACTTTCCTGGCTGGCTACTTTAAACTTAAAGCCCTGTTCCCGGGCGGAATCACCGATGTACTGCTCAACCGCATTGATACCAACATTGTCATCCAGTTCATTACGGTTACAGCCATCTTCACAAGGTGCCGGACAAACTCGACCCATTATTGATGGAAATGGATTAGCATCCGTGGAACGCTGGAAAGCATACTCCTGCATGGACATACCTTCGTGAGTCGGTTTTTCCATACCGCGCACGATATCCAGCCAGCCACGAATGTCTTCACCGGAAGGACAGCTGCCTTGACATGGAGGAGTTCTGTTAATATAGGTCGGACACTTGTGTGTCCAGCCTGCTTGGAAAATATTGTCAGTCCAGGCATCCCACTCTTGTGTATCAGTGTGTTCTAACCGAGTTTCCTCGTAACGTCTATTGGTTAGTTTCTCTGCATTCGGAGCTGTATCAGCAGTTGACATTTATCTTTCTCCTATCAAGCTAAATTTGGGGCAATTTAAAAATTGCTATGATTTATCTTTTTAAAAATTGTTTTATAAACAGTGTTATTGTTTCTGTTATTAACAATACGGGTAATAACGTGAAGTCAGGAACAGTGTCTCAGATTCTAGCCTTCTGATTCTGAGGTCTGCTCTTCATCTATAACACCATCTAATTCTTTTTCCTGCTCACTACCTGTCATCACAATAGCTTCACTGACAAGTTGGTGCGCACTCATTATGGCATCCATTTCGAAGCCATAATAAGGTAATACTTTAGTAAACTGACTCTTACAAATTGCGCAGATTGCGATAATGTTTGTCACGCCACCATCATCAGTTACTTTCTTCAGGGCCTCCATTCTTGGCAGCGCCCCTTTGACCCGTAACTCCATAAGGTCATCTGTCAACAGACCTCCACCGCCGCCGCAACAGAATGTGGCATCCTTAATAGTATCAGAGTCCATATCCACAAAATTATTGCAAACAGCCTTAATAACTGCACGAGGTATATCAAACTGACCACCCGGTTTATCACCCATTCGAGACGCACGAGCTACGTTACATGAATCATGGAAAGTCATGGTCATATGATCATTTTCTTCTTTGTTCAGGCGCAGTTTGCCTTCCTGAATTGCCCCATGGGTCACTTCAAGAATATGCTGGGGAACCGGGTAATTTTGATCTAGAAAATCAAAAGGACCGGCAAGAGTGTTCAAAAAGCTGTAAGCGACACGCCAGGCATGCCCACACTCACCAAAAATAATGCGTTTAACTTTTAGTTTAATGGCTGCTTCACGAATGCGCATGGAAACACGCTGAATATTTTCATAACTGCCAATAAACAAACCAAAATTTGCCGCTTCAGAGGCTTCTGAACTAACGGTCCAGGTAATACCCAGTTCATGTAAAACCTTACCGTAACCAATCAAACCATCAATATGAGGCTCAGCAAAGAAGTCAGCAGAAGGTGTCATCAGCAAGGCTTCACAGCCTTCCTTATCCATATTGTATTTTACAGGAACTCCAGTATCTTCTTCTACTTCCTCTTCCAGATCTTCCAGAATACCTTTCAGTGCCTTCCCTGGCAAGCCCAGGTTATTACCGATTTTATAGACTTTTTGAATAATTTGATTTGAATACTTTTGCGCCTTGCCGACATGAGCTAATATTTCACGGGCAGCCATAGTGACTTCAGCCGTATCAATACCCATGGGACAGAAAACGGCGCAACGACGACATTCTGAACACTGATGGTAGTAGTTATACCATTCATCCAGAACTTCTTCGGTTAAATCAGCAGCACCTACCAGCTTGGGAAAGTATTTACCGGCAAAAGTAAAGTACCGACGATAGACTTTTCGCATTAAATCCTGTCGGGCAACCGGCATGTTTTTTGGATCATTGGTACCAATAAAGTAATGGCACTTATCCGTACAGGCACCACACTTAATACAGGAGTCCATAAATACCTGCAAGGAGCGATATTTGCCTAACAGCTCCTGCATTTTATCCAGAGCTTTCTCTTTCCAGTTTTCCGGTAACTCACCAGGATAACCCAGATCGGTATCAAATTCTGCACGAGAAACAAAAGGCCCATTACCGGCCATTTCATCCGGCTTAATCTGGGGTACTATCGGGTACTCTCTAAACTTGGGAGTTTCAAAGTTTGCCACTTTTCTAAATCCTCAAAAATTTCCTGATATCTACTGTATTTATTACTTAACTTTAATTAAAAACAGATGAGTTACTTAGGTTGTATTTTGTTTTTTTCTGCTTCAGTTTCAGCAGCCCATGGTGCAATGTGTCTTTGTTCACGCGGATTATCAACCTGATTACGTGAAGGAGCAAAGAATAAGCCCGGGATGTGCAATAGTTTACTAAAGGGTAATAAAATCATTAAAATTGCAACCAGAAACAGATGTACCATTAGAGGAAAATCCACTGGTAGAGATTGCCAGTTAAAACTGAGTATACCCAGTGAAAATTGTTTTACCGCAATGATATCTGTATGTGATATAAAGCGCATTGTAATACCGGTCAGACCGATAACAATCAACATCAATAACCATAAAAAATCAGATGGTGCTGAAATGTACTTGACTCTGGCCACATAAAATCGACGCACTAAAAGCCCAGCCAGACCAATAACCATGGTGAATGCAGCGTATTTACCGATAGGCTGCAAAAGCACCAGCCAGGTTGGTACATCTTTAATAAAATAACGTAAATGTATAACCAGAACCACAAACAGGCTCATATGGAACATCCAGCCAAACAGCCAGGTCCATTTATTAGCGCGGAATAAGGCGGAAAATAAGATTGCTTCTTTAGCCAGCCTAACGGCAACACCACTCTTGGTCAGAGGAGCAGGTGTAACAGGTATTTTTAGCGGTGCAGGCACTCGTAAATACTGAATTATTTTTTTCGCTAAGCCTATTACCAGGACAAGAAAAGCCACTGTAAAAAGTAGCGCATAAAACGCTGACATATTACCTACCCATTAATAATATTTGAATACAGTGTGCAGGAGAGCCTCCTGCACATGAATTCCGGTCAGCACAATTGCTAACTGGAATTTTTACAATGCTATGCTGTTATACACAACCTGTTGGTTTTGGAAGGCCGGCAAATTTACATGCTTGCTTACCAGGGCCATAAGGAAATAATTCATAAAGGTACTTTGAATTACCTTTTTCCTTACCCAGTTTTTTAGCAACTGCTTTGGTTAAAACACGTACCGCAGGAGCAATTTGATATTCTTCATAGTATTCACGCAGGAAGTTAATGATGTCCCAGTGGTCATCACCCATTTCAACATCATCAATTTCAGCCATAACTGTTGCAACTTCTGGGAACCATTCACTCAGATTCACCAGATAGCCTTCTTCATCAACTTCAATATCTTTACCTTCTACAGTAATAGTAGCCATTGTTTAAACTCCAATATGTTAGATGTTAGTGTAAAATTACAGCCAAGACTGAACGTTTGAATGCTCGGCTACCAGATCAACAAAACCTGTATAATCAACGATTTTTATTCCATCAATTATATCAGCTTCTGTAAAACCACGTGTATTCAGGTCGGAACCTAGAACATATACATTTTTATTTGCTACTGCAGACGTTATCTTGTCAGCAATAACAGTACCTTTTAGCGCACCAACGACAGCATCTTCAATCAACAGAAGACTTGAGCCGTCTTTTGATTTAGTCAGGCATGAATTCAGTGCATTGCGTTCAAAAGGTGATTTATTTATTGTATGTAACATTGCCATCAATCTCTCTCCTTAAAGAGCATCCTTAAGAACTAATCACTACGTCCTGCTCATCCATCAGATCAGCAAGTTCAGCGCGTGAAACCAATTTAATAGATGGTTTTTCTGCCCAATCATCATCCTCATCTTCATAAGTCAGATCCATCAGGTTATCCAGAGTTAAACCACGCTCTTCCAGTGACTCTTTTTCAACAAAAAGTTTGTTGATGTCGTAGTCGCCCAGAGCTTTATAAGCCGGTGAAAAGTTTTTCATGCCAGAACCTTCAGTGTTCTGATTGTTTGCAATCTGGAAAACCCCATCATCACAAAAAACCAGGCTGACGTCCTGATCAAAAGCTGCACTGATTAAAACAACTTCCAGCGATTCTAATGCGTAAACTGTACCATAAGGTGCTTTAGTGTTCACAAACATGAATTTCTTTATATCTTCACTCATATTTAGTCCTCTTAATCACCAAATGTTAATAAACGATCAGCCTGAATACCGCCTTCTACTAACTGACCCAGGCCAGAAATACGGAATGCAGGGTGAATATTGTTTGCGTCTTTGCCTTGTCGACCAGCCTCATCAGCATCCAACATACCACGACGCTGTGCAGCAGCAATACAAACAACCATATCTAATTCATGTTCTGTAGCCAGTGCCGCCCAGTTTTCCGTAATATTACGGTCATCCTGTGGGGGTATAGCCAAACGAGTTGCGTTATTTACGCCATCGTTATAAAAAAACACACGGTAAATTTCATGACCTTTTTCTAAAGCAGCTTTGGCGAACTGATACGCGGTATCAGACGCCTGGTGCTGGTAAGGCCCTTCATTAATTAATAATGTAAATTTCATTCAGGATTTACCTTATCGGCTTTTTTATACCTTTCAGTAATAAAAAGCCTTAAGCCAATTAAAAGTGAATGTGTGTAGAAGCATTCAAAGTGTTGCGAGCGCCTCTCCAGTCATCAATGTGGAACTTGGTGAATGGCAGACCGGTCTTCTGGAAAAAAGGAGCCCAGCCAATACGCTCAATCCAGTCATTCATGCGTTCCCAGTCTTTAGCGTCTTCTTTATAGACTTTTAGAATACGCTTGACTAACGCAGTTGCTTCAGGCCAGCGAGGTGGATTATTTGGTATACCTGCAGCAACCAGTTTCTGGAAAGTAGGTTTACTGCGAGCATTTGAGTGATTACCACCAACCCAGATGGCCAGAGTTGTGTGAACTGCATCGTTGATCAACATTGGAGGACATGGGGGATAACATGCACCGCAGCAGATACATTTCTTCTCATCCACTTCCAGAGTCGGGTTGCCATCAACCATAGCAGGACGAATTGCAGCAACAGGACAACGAGCAACAACTGTTGGACGTTCGCAGGCATTGGCGACTAATTCGTGAGCAATTTTAGGTGGCTTGGTGTGTTGAATATTGATCGCAATATCGCCCTGGCCACCACAGTTAATCTGACAGCAGGAAGTAGTAATATGAACACGATTAGGCATTTCTTCACGTTTGAATTCCGTGACCAGCTCATCCATCATAGATTTAACAACACCTGATGCATCAGATCCGGGGATGTCACAGTGCAACCAGCCCTGAGTATGAGAAGGTGCAGTAATCGTAGGACCAGTACCACCAACAATCAGACCAGCTTTCTCAACTGCTTCAATCATTGGCGCAACTTTTGCTTCACTGTCAACCATGTATTCAAGGTTAGAACGAATAGTAAAGCGGATAAAACCATCACCGAGTTCATTGGCAATACGAGTAATTTCACGCAGAATGAAGACATCAAGAATTCGCGCAGTACCCACGCGGATGGTGTAGATTTCGTCGCCGCTATGAGCAACATGCTTTAGTACACCTGGACGTGGCCTTTCATGATATTTCCACTGGCCAAAGTTTCTGCGCATTGTTGGATGCATGTACTGGAAGCCATCTGGCGCTCCAGATTCGATAGGCATTTTAGGTTTTTCTGCAGCCATATTAATTTCCTATTCTAATAAACTTGTTCATTTTATCAGGAGAAAATCTCTCTCCTGACATGATTACTTTTAAAGAACGTCTGTCAAACAATGATTAGTTGAGCAGCGTTTGAAAAAGTGATTAAGCAGTAGCAGCTTCGGCTTTTTTGTCATACCACTTCTTGACTTCTTCATCCCAGCCATCCA
>CBDTVA010000024.1:0-14785 GCA_965363935.1 uncultured Gammaproteobacteria bacterium
CAGTCCCTATCTCTAATATATGTGTGAAAAGATCAATATGCAATTCGTTTGCACTTTTCAAAACTTGAAATAATTCTCATGGACTATACAAAGCAATTTTTGGGGAAACCTATTGATGATTTAGCGTATTCAGACATTGAAAAATACTTCGTTGACCCTCGTGATGAATCAGATAAAATTGAATACAAGTCCTATTATTCATCAGAAAATCAAACTGACAATAAGAAGATTGATGGAATAATCAGGGCAATCTGTGCCTTTTTGAACTCCGAAACGTGAGTTATAAGCCTGAAAAACACACCTGTAGAAAATATAACTCAATACCCCTTATCGTTGCACTGATGCCGAATGCTTATTCGTGATAGATTTTTAGCATCGGCAGATGGGAAGCTGGTTTGTTATGTCACTGATAACCAGGCTATTGAACCCGTTGTATTAAAAAAACTGATAGAACGTATTCGAAAACACGCTAGCTCAGAAGGTGTAGAATCGGTGGCTGTAATTTTTTCCTCTGTTGAAAATGCCCTGGAAAATTGCCGGAATGCAATTCTGCTGGAAAGCATGATGTAGTTATCTCATTTAAGGAATAGTTCTATAGAGATGAATTACTTTGTTTGCTATACTTCGCTGTTATTTATAGACAATAGTGTACCCGTTCAGAAATGGCCAGGTATTCATTGACAACAGTGATTCACAACAATGGCCTTTTGCCGCAAATAGTAGCTAAAATATGCCGGAAGCTGATAACAACCTGGTTAGCATTAGAGACCTGTACTTTTCCCGCGGCCATGCCAAAATATTTAATGGCATAGACATTGATATTCCGAAGGGGAAAATTACAGCCATTATGGGCCCCAGCGGTACAGGGAAAACCACCTTATTGAAACTTATTGGCGGTCAGCTAAAACCCCGGCAGGGCACGATTCACTTTCATGGCGAAAATATTCCAGCGTTAAAGACAAAAAAGCTCTACGCCGTGAGAAAAAAAATGGGTATGCTGTTTCAAAGTGGTGCACTGCTGACTGATATGACGGTTTTTGACAACATTGCTTTCCCTATGCGTGAACATACCAGGCTGCCGGAATCGATGATTCGTGATTTGGTGCTTATGAAGCTGCATGCCGTAGGGCTTCGCGGTGCCCGGGACTTAATGCCCAATCAACTCTCAGGCGGAATGGCTCGCCGGGTTGCTCTTGCTC
The DNA here is from genome assembly GCA_965363935.1 of uncultured Gammaproteobacteria bacterium. GTDB lineage: Bacteria > Pseudomonadota > Gammaproteobacteria > GRL18 > GRL18 > CBDTVA01. The sequence continues at coordinate 1,200 of CBDTVA010000024.1, forward strand.
GTGCCATTGCACTGGATCCCGAGATGATCCTCTACGATGAACCCTTTACCGGGCAGGACCCTATTTCCATGGGGGTACTGGTACAATTGATCCGTTCCATGAATGAGGCTCTGGGGCTGACCAGTGTTGTGGTGTCCCATGATATCCAGGAAACGCTGGCTATTGCTGATAAAATTTATATTATCTCCCAGGGAAAAGTAATAGGTCATGGCAATCCTGCAGAAATAAATAAATCGGACTCCCCCTGGATCCGTCAATTTATCCATGGAATGGCAGATGGTCCGGTACATTTCCATTTTTCGGCCCGTTCCTACAAAGATGATATGCTGGCAGGGCGATAACAAGTGGTCTCAAATTGTAGTAATTCTTATTAATGTATCTGGAATAGCAAGATATAAATTATGTTTAATTGGTTCGCAAGTATCGGCAAAAGCACCATCGATTTTTTTGCCCGCTTAGGAAGAGAGGTGCTTTTATTTCTGCAGACGGTTGCAGGTTTCGCCTCACTGATCGTTCGTCCAGGTTTGATTATTCAGCAGCTTTATTCCATTGGTGTTCGCACCGTTCTGCTTATTATTTTGTCCGGTTTTTTCGTCGGCATGGTGCTTGGGTTGCAGGGCTATAATACGCTGGTGGATTTTGGTGCTGAAGAATCTTTAGGTGTGGTTGTTGCCCTGTCTCTGGTGCGCGAACTGGGGCCTGTGGTAACGGCTCTGTTATATGCAGGTCGGGCAGGTTCAGCCCTGACGGCTGAAATTGGCTTAATGAAGGCAACAGAGCAGTTATCCGGCCTGGAAATGATGGCAGTTAATCCTGTGGACAGGATTCTGGCGCCACGCTTACTTGCCGGTATTTTAAGCATGCCATTGCTGGCGGCCATGTTCAGTGCTGTCGGGGTTTATGGCGGCTATCTTGTTGGTGTGGATATGCTGGGTGTGGACACCGGGGCTTATTGGTCTCAGATGCAGGATAAAGTGGATTTTCATCAGGATATAGTGAACGGTGTGATCAAAAGTATTGTTTTTGGTGTAGTCACAACCTGGATTGCGGTTTATGAAGGATACTCCTGTATTCCAACTTCAGAAGGGGTCAGCAGCGCCACTACCCGAACAGTGGTTAATTCTGCATTAACTGTGCTGGGCCTGGACTTTCTGTTAACTGCCCTGATGCTGCAGTAAAAAAACAAATATTAAGTGGAATAAAACTATGTCAAATATAAGAACATTGGAAATTTCAGTCGGATTTTTTGTTTCTTTGGGAATTGGAGCTTTATTGGTCCTGGCGCTCAATGTCAGTAATGTCAGCGGCTTCAGTACGGGCAAACAATATACTATTAGCGCAAATTTTGACAACGTCAGTGGCTTAAAAGAACGTTCGGCTGTCACCATTGCCGGTGTGACAGTCGGGCGCGTCAGTAGCATTATTGTTGATCCGGTGACTTTTGAAGCTGTTGTGGAAATGAAAATTGACGGGCATTTTAATGAAGTTCCGGTTGATTCTTCTGCAGGAATCTATACCGCAGGTCTGCTGGGAGAAAAATATGTGGGCATTGGTCCAGGCGGTGCGCCGGATTATCTTGGAGATGGTGGTGAAATTCGTCTGACGCAATCGTCCATCGTCCTGGAAAAACTGATCAGTCAGTTTCTTTTCAGTCAGTCAGAAAAAGAAGAAAAATAATCCCCCTGGCTTCTGATACGGGACCATATAATGACAGAAAAAATAGTTATGGCACAGCTTGAAAAAATCTCTAAGGGACATTACATACTTAAAGGTCAATTAAACTTTGAATCTGTGCCAGAGCTTTGGTTGCAAAATAAAGGGGCAGAAGATAAAAGCGCCTTATTTGCCGATGACAGTAATACGCTGGATATTGACCTGTCGCAGCTTGAGCGTTCTGATAGTTCCGGTTTGGCAATGTTGGTTGAATGGTATCGTGAAGCTGAGCAACGGGACAAAAGAATTACTTTTTTTAACTTACCTGCACAGATGTATGATATTGCCCGAATGAGTGGTCTGGATGAAATCCTGCCTCTGGCAAAAAAATAACGCCCGGGAGCTTGTCAATGACAGGTTCCTGGAGCCATAAATAGAGATAAATGATGACAACAGATGAAATTAAAGCATTAATTGAAGCAGGCATTGAGTCCGCAGAAGTCCAGGTCAGTGGTGAGGGCGGTATGTTTGACGCGACAGTGATTTCAGATAAATTTGACGGTTTATCGCCTGTGAAAAAACAGCAAATGGTCTATGCTACCGTTAATTCTCAAATTGCCAGCGGTGATATTCATGCCCTGAGCATCAAAACTTACACTCCGAAAGAATGGGCAACGGCCAGCAAATTGCAAATTGGCTGATTGAACACAATTCAAGCTGCAACAACCATTTCCAGCCGTGTTTTAAAAAAGTTCTTTAATTTACAGTAACTTTCTTCTTTTTAAGTTGGCTCAGTGCTGAATAAAGGGTAAAATACTCTGCTTTCTTACATCTTAAAAGGTTAGTAATGCTGGATGGATAAACTATTCATTACCGGTGGCAAGCCTCTGGATGGTGCGATACGTATCTCTGGAGCCAAAAATGCGGCATTGCCTATTATCATGGCCTGTCTGCTGGCTGATGATGCAACGACCATAGGTAATGTTCCGCATTTGCATGACATCACCACTACTCTGGATCTTCTGGGACGCATGGGCGTTTCTATTACTGTGGATGAAAATCTTAATGTTGAGGTAGATACTCGAACAATCAGCCAATTCATTGCGCCCTATGAATTGGTTAAAACAATGCGCGCATCCATTTTAGTGCTGGGGCCTTTGGTTGCCCATTATGGTGAAGCCGAAGTATCTCTACCCGGTGGCTGTGCCATTGGTTCAAGACCTGTAGATCTGCACATTAAGGGCTTAAAAGCCATGGGTGCAGATATTAAAGTTGAAAATGGCTATATTCGAGCCAGTGCCAAGCGTCTCAAAGGGGCAAAAATTGTTATGGATCTGGTCACTGTGACCGGAACTGAAAACCTGCTTATGGCGGCTACATTAGCAGAAGGCATAACCATCCTCGAAAATGCAGCACGTGAACCCGAAGTCGTTGATCTGGCAATTTTTCTGAACTCAATGGGGGCCAAAATCACAGGTGCTGGCACCGATACTATTACCATTGAAGGGGTTGAAAAATTATCTGGTACCAGACATGATATTATGCCCGATAGAATCGAAACAGGCACTTATCTGGTGGCTGCAGCGGTTACGGGTGGTAAGGTTACATTAAAAGACACCTGCCCTGATTATCTTGATGCCGTCATTGAAAAACTCATTGAAGCGGGTGCCTGGATTGAAACCGGTGATGACTGGATTAAACTGGATATGAAGGGCAAACGCCCGCGTTCTATTGACCTTAGAACAGCACCTTATCCTGCCTTCCCAACCGATATGCAAGCACAATTTTGTGTTTTGAATGCAATTGCCGATGGCGCGGGTTCTATTGTTGAAACGGTTTTTGAAAATCGCTTTATGCACATTCAGGAATTGCAAAGAATGGGCGCCAATGTCAATCTGGAAGGTAATACGGCTTTCATTAAGGGCGTCGATTCACTGACGGCGGCTCCGGTAATGGCCACCGATTTACGTGCTTCAGCCAGTCTGGTGCTTGCTGGCTTGATAGCGGATGGTGAAACTGAGGTTGAACGTATCTATCATATTGATCGGGGTTATGAATGTATTGAAGAAAAACTGCAGCAATTAGGCGCTTCAATTCGTCGGGTACCGAGTTAAAAGTGCCTGATAAGAGTACCCGATTAATTAATATTATTGCTCATGAGCGACAATGAAAGAGAGTAGACAAAGAGAATCTAAAGTATGAGTGATACCCTGACGATAGCGCTATCCAAAGGACGAATCTTTAAAGAAACATTGCCTTTGCTCGCTCATGCCGATATTCACCCCATAGATGATCCGGACAAAAGCCGAAAGCTGATTCTGGATACCAATCACGCTAATATTAAATTGGTCATTATACGTGCGACAGATGTTCCGACCTATGTACAATATGGTGCGGCGGATGTTGGCGTGGCCGGTAAAGACGTATTGATGGAGCATGGTGGTGATGGCTTCTATGAACCACTGGACCTGAAAATTGCCAGGTGTCGTTTAATGACTGCCGGACCCGTTGCCGATCAGCGAGTCACCGGTCGTTTGCGAGTGGCAACCAAATTTGTCAATACTGCAAAACGCTTTTATGCTGAAAAGGGTATTCAGGTTGAAGTCATCAAACTTTATGGTTCAATGGAACTGGCGCCTCTGGTAGGTCTGGCGGATCGCATTGTGGATGTTGTTGACACGGGCAATACTCTCAAAGCCAATGGCCTGACTCCCCTGGAGCATATTGCCGACATCAGCTCCCGGTTGATTGTCAACAAGGCTTCCATGAAAATGAAACATCACCGGGTAAAATCACTGCTTGATCGCATTGCGGAAGCGGTCAACGCGTAGTCTGTCATTTCTGTCCAATTTCACTCGTTTAGTAAAATTTTTTAAAGCGTTTTCTGATAAAGCGCTGTTTCACCGGAGTCTATCATGCTTGATATTAATCGTCTTAAAACCAGTGACAATGATTTCTGGCCTTCACTGAAAGATTTGCTGGCCTGGGATAATGTCTCAGATGATTCTGTGCAATCCACGGTTAAACAAATTCTTGCGGATGTACGTAGGGAGGGTGATAAGGCGTTGCTTGAATACACCAATAAATTTGATCGAATGAATGTCGGTGATATGTCGGTTTTGTCCATTCCAATGGAGCGATTACAGGAAGCATTGCAGGGGTTGCCTGCTGATCAACTTAAAGCACTGGAAGTTTCAGTAGCACGAGTCAGGCAATACCATGAAAAACAAAAGGTGGCCTCCTGGTCCTATATCGAAGATGATGGCACCCTGTTAGGCCAGCAGGTAACCCCTCTGGACCGGGTTGGGCTCTATGTGCCCGGTGGACAGGCGGCTTATCCGTCTTCTGTTGTAATGAATGCGATTCCGGCAAAAGTAGCCGGTGTTAAGGAACTCATTATGGTTGTGCCAACACCGGATGGGCAGATAAACGAGCTGGTTTTTGCTGCTGCAGCCATGACCGGAGTGGATCAGGTGTATGCCATTGGCGGTGCACAGGCAATTGCTGCTCTGGCCTATGGTACGGAGTCTGTTCCACAGGTGGACAAGATTGTCGGGCCAGGAAATATCTATGTTGCGACAGCCAAAGGTATGGTCTTTGGAACTGTGGGCATTGATATGATAGCCGGGCCATCGGAAATTCTGGTGATTTGTGATGGTGAGACCGATCCCGACTGGATTGCCATGGATCTGTTTTCTCAGGCAGAACATGATGAGGATGCACAATCTATTTTGATTTCTCCGGATGCAGAGTTCCTGGACAAGGTGCAGGCTTCTATTGAGCGTTTGCTGGGCAATATGGAACGCGAAGCCATTATCAGGGTTTCCCTGAGTGAACGGGCAGCGCTTATCCATGTGCAGGATATGGATGAGGCGATTGAGGTCTGTAACTATATTGCTCCTGAACATCTGGAATTATCCGTTGCCGATCCCCAGGCCATGTTGCCGAAAATTCGCCATGCCGGCGCTATTTTTATGGGCCGTTATACGGCCGAGGCTTTGGGTGATTACTGCGCCGGGCCAAACCATGTCCTGCCGACCTCCAGAACCGCGCGATTCAGTTCAGCACTGGGCGTGTATGATTTTCAAAAACGTTCCAGCCTGATCATGTGCTCAGAAGATGGGGCATCCGAACTGGGCAAAACGGCTTCGGTTATGGCGCGTGGTGAAGGTCTGACAGCCCATGCCCGTAGTGCTGAGTATCGTATTAAGGATTAAAATCTTGGTTTTAGATTAACAAGATAGTAAAAAATCCGTACTGGTGAGTCTGCTTCACCTTTCTGAGGACGCCGTGAAGCCTTTAGCTATCGAAGCCCCCAGGGATGGGTTCACGGCGTCCCCGAAAATACAAACCACACCCTGTTGGCACGATTTTATGAGCACTCTTGTTACTTGTAGATGGTTGGCCGGTACGGTCTGTTTTGCTGAATATTTTCTAAATAAATCTGGAGTTAAAGATTAAATGACTGATTTGGTTAAGCAGTGGATCAGGAAAGATATCCGGGAATTATCTGCCTACCATGTGCCCAGCCCGGGCGATATGATCAAGCTGGATGCTATGGAAAATCCGTATTCATGGCCTGAGACAATGCAGCAGGAATGGCTTGCTCAATTGCCGGATGTGGCAGTGAACCGTTATCCTGACCCGGCAGCAGAAACGCTTACTGCGCAGTTGGAAAAGGTGATGGACGTCCCTGCAGGGATGAGCTCGATTCTGGGTAATGGTTCAGATGAATTAATTCAGATTATCTGTATGGCTTTGTCCAGTCCGGACAGTGTCGTAATGGCTCCGGAACCCACTTTTGTCATGTACCGGATGATTGCACGTTTCACCAATATGGGTTACCAGGGTATACCTCTGGATGAACACTTTCAGCTGGATATGCCGGTAATGAGTCAGGCTATAGAAGACCATCAACCCGCAGTGATTTTTCTCGCTTATCCCAATAACCCCACAGGTAATCTGTTTTCAGAGCAGGATGTACGCAGAATCATTGAAAGGGCACCGGGACTGGTGGTGGTAGATGAGGCATATCATGCTTTTGCGGGCAGCAGTTTTATGCCCATGCTGTCTGATTATGACAATCTGCTGGTGATGAGAACGGTTTCCAAAATGGGACTGGCGGGCTTACGCCTGGGTATGCTCAGTGGGCGCAGCGAATGGATTGCTGAATTTGATAAGATTCGATTGCCGTATAATATTAATGTCCTGACCCAGTTCAGTGCTGATTTTGCGCTTAAGCACCATGACATTCTGGATCAGCAAACTGCACAGATCTGCAGGGACAGAGAAATTCTGAAAGACGCATTATCTCATATTGAGGGAGTTCTCCAATATCCCAGCGCAGCTAATTTTATTCTGTTCAAGGTGGACCATCACGACTCAGAAAGCATTTTCGCAGCTCTTAAGCAGGGTGGTGTATTGATCAAGCGTTTTGCTGATGTCTCAGGTCCACTGGCTAACTGTCTTCGGGTTACGGTGGGTACTGCAGATGAGAATCGGATATTTATTGAAGCTCTGACAAAAATATTGCAGTAAATATTTAAGAACCTGACATCTGTGGGCGTTCTTCAGCCATGACTTTAAATTGTAATGACTGATTTTGTCTTACGCCGCGAAGAATAGCTATATCGCCCGGACGCAGGTTGGTGATTAAGTCCAGGGCCTTTTTGGCGGAAATTATTTCCTTGCCATTAATATGAGTGATCATATCACCTGCCCGAATTCCCGCTTTTTGTCCTGGTCCACTTTGCAAAACCCCGATGATCAGCAGGCCATGTTTAATTTCGCTATTAAGTTGTTGTGCCAGCATAGGGGATATTTCTCTGGCTTCAATTCCTATCCAGCCCCGCTGTACTTCGCCATAGGTGATAAGCTGGTACATGACTTTCTGGGCGAGTGAAGCAGGAATGGCAAAACCAATCCCTTGTGAACCACCGCTGTTGCTGATATTAATGGTATTCAGGCCAATCATTTCGCCCCGGGTATTTACTAAAGCACCCCCGGAGTTTCCTGGATTGATTGCGGCATCCGTCTGAATGAAATTGTCGAAGTTATTCGCTCTGAACTGAGAACGATTAAGTGCACTGACAATGCCCGATGTGACAGTATGACCTAAACCAAAGGGGTTACCTATGGCGAGGACAATATCTCCAACCTCCAGGCCGGATGAGTCACCGAAATGGATAGTGGGCAGGTTTTGGGCAGAAACTTTTAATAGAGCCAGATCGGTTTCCAAATCCCGGCCAACAATGTTTGCCGTAAGGTATCGTCCGTCTTTTAATAAAACTTCAATATCCTCTGCGCCGGATATGACGTGATTATTGGTTAAAATATGCCCCTGTGAAGAAACGATAACGCCAGAACCCAGGTTACTTTCTTCCTTGTAGCGGGGAGGCGGTCTGCGCTTTTCCAAAAAGGCTCGCAGAGTTGAATTGTTGTACAGATTGCCCTGCTGTTTAACCAACTTTCTGGTAAAGATATTAACTACAGCGGGTGCTGCGCGGTTAACCGCTGGTGCAAAACTACTGATAAACGAAGGTGATGGTGGGGTATTTTCTGGCGTCTGAGCGGTTATTGCGGGTTTTGACGCGGCTTGATGTGTCTGTTGGCTTTGTTTATCCTGTAGCTCTTTATTTTGCAGTGTCCTGTTCTGCAGAGAGTAATAATTGTAGCTTATTGCCAGCAGAAAACCGCCGACAGCCGATAGTAATAAAAAAAGTGTATGAGAAGAATGTTTTTTTGACTTCATTTTGTTATTTTACACAAAATCTTATTCGTTGAGGAAAATTATGATAAACCGGACCGAATTGCTTGCTTATTGTAACCATCTCCTGCAGATTGAATTGTTTAAGGACTACTGTCCGAACGGTTTGCAGGTAGAAGGTTGTGACTCAATCGTCAGGATAGTTTCTGGTGTCACTGCCAGTCAGGATCTGATTGATGCAGCCATACATCATCAGGCCGATTTATTATTGGTGCATCATGGTTTTTTCTGGCCGGGGGAAAATCAGGTGCTGGTGGGGATGAAAAAACGGCGCTTAAAATCCCTGCTTGTTAATGATATCAACCTGCTGACCTATCATTTGCCTCTGGATGCCCATAAAACACTGGGTAATAATGTCCTTCTGGCTGAAAAATTAGGCATAACTGTGCAACATTTTTTTGCTGATAATGATATTGCTCTGGCGGGAAATATATCAAAGCAAACGGGGACCGAATTCAAACAGCGTATTGCCCGGATTTTGCACCGGGAGCCCTTACACATCGCAGTGGACAGATCTATTGTCAAGGTGGCTCTGTGTACTGGTGCTGCCCAGAACTATATTGAAAAGGCTATAGCGGTCGGGGCAGATGCGTTTATCAGCGGTGAGGTTTCGGAAAGCACCTGGCATATTGCCCGGGAAAATAACATTCACTATTTTGCTGCAGGGCATCATGCTACCGAGCGCTATGGCGTGCAGGCTCTTGGGGAACACCTGGCCAGTCACTTTGATTTGGAACATAAATTTTTGGATATTGATAATCCGATTTGACTGCTTAAAAATATAAGCAAATTCAGCCAGTTTATCTATTCTGTTCGAGAAAAAAAGAAAAACCTGCTGGTCGCGATTTTTTGTTGTTTCGATGATTTTAGCAACAAACTTATGATAATTGTCAGGTTAATTAGTAATTAATTAAATTGTACTTGATATTGTGTCCATCTTTTTAGAAAATGTGGCAAATTTTTTTGGTATCGAATTAAGAATCCTAACTCTTCTTAGAGTTGATGACGCAGAAAATTCTCTACTTTTGGTCGCTTTGGGGTGGGTTAATTTCTTACATTTGGGAGTAAGTAAATGAGTACAGACGCTGTAAATAATAGCAAACGTCGCTTTCTGGTCGCATCCACTACAGTGGTTGGTGCTGTTGGTGCCGGTTTTGTAGCTGTACCCTTCATAAAATCCTGGAACCCCAGCGCCAAGGCATTGGCTGCAGGCGCTCCGGTTTTAGCTGACATCAGCAGACTTGAAGAAGGGCAAATGATTACGGTAGAGTGGCGAGGCAAGCCAGTTTACATTTTAAGACGCACAGATGACAATATGAAAGTATTGGAAACTGATACGGATATGCTGGCAGATGTCAATTCTGATATGTCCATACAACCAGAATATTGTAAGAATACTGCACGTTCCTATGAAAAGCATGCAAAAATTTCTTTAATGGAAGGTGTTTGTACCCACTTGGGCTGTGCACCCAAATACCTGCCTGATTTGAACAACCCGTTTGCAGGTTCTTTGGGTAAGGACTGGAAAGGCGGTTTCTTCTGCCCGTGCCATGGCTCGTTCTATGACCTGGCGGGTCGAGTATACAAATCCATGCCGGCTCCAACAAATTTGCCAATTCCTCCTTATGTTTATAAGAGTGATACGGTAATCCTGATTGGTCAAGATGGGAGTAATGCATAATGGGACAGAGAGTCAATGATTTTATGGGCTGGATAGATGCCCGTTTTCCTATGACAAAGATGTGGGAAGAACATCTTTCAAAGTACTATGCACCTAAGAATTTCAATTTTTGGTATTTCTTCGGTTCATTAGCCATGCTGGTTCTGGTTATCCAGATTGTTTCCGGTGTTTTTCTGGCCATGTTCTACAAGCCGGATACCGCACTGGCGTTTCAATCCGTTGAAATGGGTATTATGCGTGATGTTGAATGGGGCTGGCTGATCCGCTACTTGCACTCCACCGGTGCCTCGGCATTTTTTATTGTCGTCTATCTGCACATGTTCCGTGGTCTGCTGTATGGTTCGTATAAAAAACCTCGTGAGTTGATCTGGATCTTTGGCGTGTTAATTTTCCTGGCGCTGATGGCGGAAGGTTTTATGGGCTATCTGTTACCATGGGGACAAATGTCTTTCTGGGGGGCTCAGGTCATTATTAATCTGGTCAGTGCCATTCCATTTGTAGGTGAAGACCTGGGGATCTGGGTGCGTGGTGATTTTGTTATTGGTGATGCAACATTGAATCGCTTCTTCTCCTTACACATTGTGGCCATTCCTCTGATTTTAATTGGTCTGATTGTTGCCCATATTATCGCCCTGCATGAAGTGGGTTCCAATAATCCTGATGGTGTTGAAATCAAGAAAAACAAAGATGAAAATGGTATCCCTAAAGATGGTATTCCATTCCACCCATACTATTCTGTCAAAGATATAGTCGGTGTTGTGGTGTTCCTGATGTTTTTCTCCATCGTGGTGTTTTTCCTGCCTGAAATGTTTGGTTATTTCCTGGAACACGCTAACTTTGAACCCGCTAACCCGCTGAAGACTCCGGAACATATTGCCCCGGTCTGGTACTTTACGCCTTATTATTCCGTTTTGCGTGCAGTTCCCAGTATTGCCGGTTCGGCATTTCCTGGAGTGATTGCCATGGGTGCAGCGATTGTTGTTCTGTTCTTCTTGCCATGGCTGGATCGCAACCCTGTTAAATCAATCCGCTATCGTGCCAGCTGGTATAAAATCCTGGTGGCACTGTTTGTCGTTTCTTTCATAATCCTGGGTATTTTAGGTACTCTGTCGCCAACCGACGGGCGTACTCTGTTAGCTCAAATATGTACCATTTACTATTTTGCATTCTTCCTGTTGATGCCTTTCTACACGAAGATGGAGAAAAACAAACCAGTTCCAGAAAGGGTGACAATGAAATGAAAAAGACAATCATGGTTCTGCTATTAGCGACAATAGCAATGATGAGTGCCGGTCAGGCATCGGCCGCTGGTGGTGGATATCCTTTGGCTGGGGCCAATGTTGATGTTGACGACAAGGCTTCACTGCAACGTGGTGTAAAAGTATTTACTGACTACTGCTTAAGTTGTCATTCGGCTAAATTTGTACGTTTTAACCGTGTGGCCAGTGATTTAGGGTTGTCTGAACAACAGGTCATGGATAATTTAAACCATCTGGGTGTTAAATTTGGCGGTACAATGCAAGCTGTTATGACCGATACCTATGCTAAAGAAGCATTTGGTGCCGTTCCGCCTGATCTGTCTTTAGTGGCACGCTCCAGAGGGGTTGACTGGTTATATACCTATCTGACTGGTTTCTATGCTGACAACACTAAAACAACCGGTCATAACAATGTTGTTTTCAAAGATGTGGGCATGCCTAATGTTTTCTGGAAACAGGAAGGTGTTAAAGAGGCTGTCTATGAAGAGCATGACGGTGAGAAAGTGTTGACCGGTGTACAGGTGGTTAAAAAAGGCACCATGGAGCCTGAAGAATTTGATACCATGATCCGTGATTTGGTGGCTTTTCTATCCTATATTGGTGAACCAAATCAGAGCTATCGTAAGAGCTTAGGCTACGGAGTACTGATCTTCCTGGTAATACTCTTCGGCTTTGCTTATGCAATGAAAAAAGACTACTGGAAAGATGTACACTAAAGCAATGCTATATAGAAAACGGTAACAGTTTATCCCCTGGATTAATCCAAAGGGGATAAAAGGTATTTTTCAAAGGGGGGCTTTAGGCCCCCTGTTTGCGTTTATGAATTCCGATGGAGGAACTATGACTCAGCTAACAAACAGAAGATCTATTATGACCCTTTTTTCTGATGGGAACGATCTTTTGAGTCATCGTGTAAGAATGGTATTGGCAGAAAAAGGCATTAACCATGAGATCGTTAATGTTGATCCAGATAATCTGCCTGAAGATTTAATTGATTTGAACCCCTATAATTGTGCACCAACTCTGGTGGATCGAGACCTGGTATTATACGATGCTCAACTTATTATGGAGTATCTGGATGAACGTTTTCCACATCCGCCTCTGATGCCTGTTGATCCCGTGAATCGTGCCAAGCTAAAAATGCTGCTAATCAGGATCAGGAGAGACTGGGACCCATTGGTTGAAAAACTGATTGGGAAAACCGATAAACAGGGAGTTAAACAGAGAAAGGAATTGCGTGATAGTATTACCACTATTTCTCCAGTCTTTGAACAAAAGCCTTTTTTTATGTCAGATGATTTCACCCTGGTTGATTGTGCTATAGTGCCTATTTTGTGGCGTTTAAATGAAATGTGTATTGAACTGCCAGAGTCAGCTGCTGCAGTTACCCAGTATGCTCAGCGCATGTTTGAAAGAGAATCCTTTCAACAAAGTCTTTCTGATGCTGAAGAGGATATGGAAGTATTATCCTAAAATTATTTGCATCTATTGATAGTTACGATTCAAATGATATTGTTTGGGTTTTTCTAAAGATGATATTGATAATAAAATATACAGGTTTTGTATGACTCCGAGTCGCCCATATTTATTACGCGGCATTTATGACTGGCTTATTGATAATGAGCAAACGCCTTATCTGCTTGTGGATGCTGAAGCAAAAGATGTTGTAGTACCTGGCGAACATGTTCAGGATGGCAAGATTATTTTGAATATTAGTCTGTCCGCAACACGAGATCTTGAGTTAACCAACGAGGGGGTCAGTTTCAATGCCCGTTTTGGCGGTAAGGCTATGAAAGTCAATGTACCCATTACGGCTGCCCTGGCATTGTATTCCAAAGAAAATGGCCGGGGCATGATGTTTCCTGAGGAAGGAACAGATGATGATCCGCAAACACCTGATCCAGAGCCGGGTAAGATCTCAGGAAAAAATGAGCCGCCACAAAAACCTCATCTCACTTTGGTGAAATAGAAAAATAGAGGAATACAGTTTACTGTTGCTAAACTGTATTCCTCTTATATTCTATTTGAAAACGCATATTTACACATCCCAAAGCACTTCTACGTCATTCTAATATTGCCCTATCCGACTTACATTCTCATGGTATAAAGCTTTGTATTAAAAGGCATTCATTTATTGAAATATTGTTTTTCTTGAAGAAACGGTTCTTCAAATTTTTGCGTACTTTTGTTTGGTTTACCACCTTAGCAGCAATTTGGGTTAAAGAAA
>CBDTVA010000025.1:0-14565 GCA_965363935.1 uncultured Gammaproteobacteria bacterium
TTGCCTGATGCTGCCCGGTTCCGTCAGAGCCTGAGCAATGGCGTTTTCCTGAGCATGCTCCTGATCATTAAAGTTTTCATCAATGTTACGTGCTTGAAGGTAGGCTGTGACCAGACGATTATAACGGGACTGCAGTCCCGGAAATTGCTGCAAAACGTCCAGAGTTAATTTTTGACTATAAATAAACCAGCCCTGCAGACCACGTTCTCTGGCAGATGGATTTTCCAGGCTATGAGCACTCATGGCAGCCAGCCAGTAGTATAAGTCTTTATTAAGTTCGGCCTCGGGAAAAACATTGATCAGCCTGGGCAAATGCAGGGTGTCCTCATCCTGCCAGCATAATTCCACATACCTTCCTGTACCCGCTGCACGATGTTTCCAGTTGCGTTTGGCATAATGCTGAGTTGCAGTTGATTCTACAATTCGTAAGCCATTATCCCCTCCCAAAGCCCGGAAAAAAATCCCCAGGGGCTTGCTAATCTGAGCTAATGTCACTGTTGATTCTTTATAACTTCGATCAGATATCCGGGTGATCAGCTTATCCCAGAGTTGCCCTACATGTTCTTCCATGGTTGTACGCTACCTTAAACCTGGAGAAATCAATAAAAATTTGTTTAAATTGAACAACTCTTTTACCTTCCAAATTACCATCCAAATTACCTTCCAAAAGATGCGTAAACCACTTCCATAAGGGCACTAACCACATCTTCCTCATCACTGAGCGGTTCAATTAAACCGGCAAGACAGGCTTCCACCGGATCAAAACCGGATTGAATGAGTCGTGCCGTATAAACCAGCAAACGGGTGCTGGCACCTTCTTCCAGATCATGATCTTTTAACTGACGCAGAGCATTGGCCATCGCCACCAGCTTTTTGGCCATATGGGCATCAATAGCGGTTTCTTTTTCAACCACTTCCTGTTCCTGAGCAGGCTTGAGATAATTAAAACTCATGGAAATAAAACGCTGTCGGGTGCTGGGTTTTAATCCTTTCATCATACTCTGGTAACCGGGATTGTAAGAAATCACCAGCATGAAATTGTCCGGTGCATGCAGAGTTTCACCGGTGCGATCAATAGGCAGAATCCGGCGATCATCCGTCAGTGGATGTATCACCACTGTTGTATCCTTACGGGCCTCAACGACTTCATCAAGATAACAGATGCCGCCTTCACGCACCGCCCGGGTTAAAGGACCATCATTCCAGACTGTTTGCCCGTCACCAATCAGGTAACGTCCCACCAGATCCGATGCCGTCAAGTCATCATGGCAGGAAACAGTATACAGAGGCACATTCAATTGAGCTGCCATATGAGCAATAAAACGGGTTTTACCGCTTCCTGTGGGGCCTTTTAAAAGTACCGGCAGTTGATTATCAAAAGAGTGTTTAAAGAGTGATTTTTCATTTCCCTGAGAGGAATAATAAGGAATTTCTGTTACAGTTTGTGTGTCACTGGTCATTGATATTAGTGTCTCTTTATTTAAATCACCTGGATTAATCTCTTATTTAAGAGAAAGTATTACTGCTTAAAATATAGCCTGTATAGATAATACCGGGTATCACAAAAACAAAGCCCAGCATGGCAAGACGCCAAAAACCTCTGACCCTCCTCAATCCCATAAAATGATCAATAATCAATTGTCCCTTGATAATAATAGTCAGTAATACAAAACCAACAATATAGAGGCCGGATAATTCAAGGACACCGATAGTTGCTGTAATCAATGTCAGAACTACGAGTATTATCCATATAATCGTTAGTTTTTTGCTTGATGCAAATCTAGACCGAGACATAATATATTACCTTTTTGAGTTCATGGCTGCTGGCGGTTTAGCAAAAGGTTGTTCAACGAATGACATAGACCAGAGGAAAAAGCACAATCCAGACCAAATCAACCATATGCCAGTATGAAGCACCGGTTTCAACCCCATGATGTTCTTCAGCCGTGTATTTACCCTGTCTTAAGTAATAATAGACCGCTCCCAGTATCACCATGCCCATTATGACATGCATAAAATGAAAAAAGGTCAGCGAAATGTAGAAGGTGTAAAAGGTATTGGTGCTCAGATGGATCCCGGCACCAAAAACATGAGAATACTCCCAAACTTTAACTATCAGGAAGACACCGCCCATGGCCAGGGCAAGCAGTAACATGATTCCCGTTCGGTTAATGTCATTTTTTCGGATAGCATGAACACCTAAAGCGACAAAGTAACTGCTGGTAATCAGGGCAATGGTATTTACAGCTCCGGCAATACGATGTAATTCCAGTTGATAGGTGTTAAACAATTCCACGTTTTTGCTGCGTACAAAAACATAGACAATAAAAAACAGGCCAAAGACAAGCATTTCCGCCATAATAAAAAACCAGATTGCCAAATCGCCTGGCAGAGGTTCTTGTTCACTTACTATCTCGCTTGCGGTTACCGACATGTTAAATGACCTTCATTCTTCTGATATTTATTATATTATTGATAGAAAAGACAAGCTGCTTTAATAGGCAACATTTATACCCAAACAACTTGAAAATGCAGGAATTAAACAGCCAACAAACAAAAAGGGCGGTTTTTACCCCGCCCTTTTCTTATTGCCAAAAACTACAGCTCATATTAACTCAATTGTTAAGCCGCAGCTTCTGCTTCATCACCACCAACAAAGAAGCTGTAGATGTAAACTCCCAGACCAATCAGAAAGATCAGACCAGCGATTTCACGCATCATGTAGAAGATTTCCAGCTTGCTCTGCACTTCCATAAAACTCATGGGATTTTCAGTATAACGCTGTAACCAGATCTGCAGTACACCCGCAGCAGTCAGGAACAGGGTGATAAACACCATAGAAACGGTCATTAACCAGAAGGACCACATTTCAGCGACCTGAGCCTTGTTACTATTGGCTGCAGCTCGACCGCGCAGCAATGGCATGGCATAGGAAATAATAGCCAGCACAATCATCACATAAGCCCCATAAAAAGCCATATGGCCATGGGCCGCAGTGATCTGAGTACCATGGGTATAGTAGTTAACAGGGGCCAGAGTATGAATGAAACCCCAGACACCGGCACCCAGGAAGGCCATAACTGCAGTCCCCTGAGCCCAGAGTAATGCAGCTCTGTTAGGATGTTCGCGACGACGCTGGTTAATCATGTTAAAGGCATAGAGCACCATCATAAAAAATGGGATAGGCTCCATGGCTGAGAAGATAGAACCCCACCACTGCCAGTACTCAGGCGTACCAATCCAGTAGTAATGGTGACCTGTACCAATCAGACCAGTAATTAAACTCATGGCAATAATGATGTACAGCCATTTTTCAATAATTTCGCGGTCAACGCCAGTAGTCTTAATCAGGACAAAGGCCAGAATGGCACCCATAATCAGTTCCCAGACACCTTCTACCCACAGATGAACCACCCACCACCACCAGAATTTGTCTTCAATCAGATTGTGAGGATTGATAAAGGAGAACAGGAAGAACACTGCCAGGCCCGTCAAACCGATGAACATAATCATGCTGATAACGGTTTTACGACCTTTTAACATGGTCATGCCAATATTAAACAAAAAGCCTAAAGCCACGATAACGATACCAATTTTGGTAATCGTCGGTTGCTCCAGGAATTCTCGTCCCATGGTGGGTAACAGGTCATTCATGGTCAGTTCTGCCAGGGTAGCATAAGGCACGAACAGGTAACCTAAAATTGTCAAAGCGCCCGCTACCAGGAATATCCAGAACAATAGTGTCGCCAGCACAGGGCTGAACAGTTCAGTTTCTGATTCTTCGGGAATTAAATAATAGGCCGCGCCCATAAAGCCAAACAACAGCCAGACAATCAGCAGATTGGTATGCACCATACGGGCTACATTAAACGGAATCGCCGGGAATAAGAAATCACCCCAGATGTATTGGGCACCAATGACCATTCCAAAAAGAATTTGACCCAGAAACAGGCCAATAGCAGCGATAAAATACAGTTTCGCAACAGATTGAGATTGATATTGCATAGTCGTAGCTCCCCTTAACCCTGAATGTTTGGTGGCCAGTTAGCCGTATTAACTTCTGAGGTCCATTTCAGGAACTCGGCGATACCATTGAGCTCTTCGTCGTTCAGATTGAACTGAGGCATACTGCGGCGACCGGGAATACCGTTGACCGGGCGGCTCTTAATAAAACCTATAATGGCGTCCTTGCTGTTGCCAAAACGCTTATAGACATTGCCCAGCTCCGGCGCAAAGTACGCACCCTCGCCTAATATGGTATGACAACCTGCGCAATTGTTGTCTTCCCATACTTTTTTACCCAGAATAATTTCCGGGGTGATGTTTTCTCGGTGATCACGCTCGGGAAGAACTCTCTGCGTGTCTAATGTTAGGGCCAAAAATAACAGGAAGAAAAAGACACTTCCTCCGTAAAATATATTTCTGGCCATGGTTTTTGTGAACACTTCACTCATGGCTTACTCCTATTATCATGTGAACGTAGTATCCATTAAACCACAATTTCTCTCCTTGATATAAATCAAGCATATAGTTTGCATGGTTATTTAAAAATCCTTGTGAATATTGTCCAACTTAATTTCAGACTAGGGTCAATGCCTATCTTTGCGCAAAAGGTCATAAACTATGCGCTAAATGCCCTACATTTTCAAGACAGGCATGCCATAATTAAGAAACATTATAGCTGATCATAGGATTACTCATGAATAACAAGAATGTCGGTAAAAGTTCGATAACTATGGCTAAGTCGTTTCATAAGGATAACCTTATTCGCTCAGAAGAATCACTGGTCAGAGCAGCCAACATTTTAAAATCCCTATCCAACTGGGGCAAGAAAAAATGAGGCGGTAACTTAGGTTATATACCCAAACTACTTGGAAATGCAGGAATTCAGTGAGTCCATAAGTTTGTTCTTCGGCGTTATGAAGTCTTTAAATTAGGTTGGTTTGGGTATAAGTCCTCATCCAGAATATATTCTGCTATTCGCCATGACATCTTCACCCTGGTCAGGCACTATTCATGCCTGCCGGACCCACCTGCGGCGTATATTAGCTGTTTTTAAAATCTATAGTATTTAATCCTCTTTTATGAGATATATCTAAACCATACACTTTAAAGCTTATTATATCTTTCCATTAGTATCCTATTGTAACAAATAGACTTTATCTCATGACTCATGATGTCAATAGAATATAATTGATACCTTATATAGTTGTCTTTCATTTAAAAAAATTCTGAAATCTGCTAAATTGTCCGTTTTTATAATTCCATCATTCTTGAAAACTATGCCCGCTAACAATGCACTAACAATGCAAAGGTACATTATATG
Organism: uncultured Gammaproteobacteria bacterium; assembly: GCA_965363935.1. GTDB lineage: Bacteria > Pseudomonadota > Gammaproteobacteria > GRL18 > GRL18 > CBDTVA01. Next base: position 5,327 of record CBDTVA010000025.1, read on the forward strand.
GATTTAGCAAAATCAATAGGCTTACAGACGAACAACGACAAATTAGAAGCCGAAGAGAGAAAAAATCGTTTACATCTTTATATCAACCTGAAGTTACATTCCTCCGGGCTACCTGCCTGTAAAGCACAAGAATGTGACAATGATTTTTTCTCCATTGCTGATGACCTGTTACAAAGCTATCGTGAGAAGTCACGTTTATTATCGCAATACCTTTGCCCTGTTGATCAGAGAATTCAGGATTTTCTGGATGATTATCTGCAGGACAGTGGCAGTGATAAAAACCCGATTCTGCCTTCCAATACCGTAATACTGGATCGCCATGGTGTCGCCCGTGAATTATCTCTGCCTGCCGACGGGGATTATTTTGAATCGGAATATGTAAAAAGCTATCGTGTCAGTCAGGGCGTATTACACAATACTTCACGGGACCGCCGGACAACAGCAGGCTCTTTTCATATCGCCGAAGGCGGTTTGCCTGTCCCGGGCGATAAAAAGGCCGTGCCGAAAATTGCCTACGCCAACTTATTAGATGCTGCATTAACTCCACCTGAAGAATTATTAACACTGCCCTTTACCTCACATCAACAAGTACAAGCCCATAGTTTTGTTTCCATTCTGCTGCGCCCAATTATCTGTCCGGAAATACCCGATGTTGACAGCGAAAAAACTGAAGCAGAAAAAACCATGGAAATTCGTTTTTTTGCCCCTGGTACTCTGGCCAGCAACCTGGATTTTGTGGAGAGTATTTTTGGCAATGCCGGCAATCCCAGCCTGGCTGAAAATGATGCCGGCCTGGATATTCAACATTGGTCTGGACATACCGGTTGTGTCATTCTGGCTCCCCATCTGGTCAATATGAAGAAAAAAGACCTGGGTCTACCTCATATTGATGCGGCCACTGAACGCCAGAGAACGGATGGCATGTGCTGGGAAAACCAGGATGAATTGTACAACAACGGTCAGCCGTTCAAGATCACTGCAAGGGATAAAAAAGGAGTCATTGTTACGATTCTCGCTGATAATTATTTTGGTTATTGCAAAAAAGAAGTCAAAACCCAAATCAGTTATGCAGCCAACCTGTTTGGTCTGGCTGAAGAAGAACATTCCGGCGGCGCACTGGCCTTTCCTCGTCATAACCACGGCGAAGAATTCGGCAAGGATGTCCGTACCAAAAATACAGACTACAAGTTTTCCACAGTACTGGAACACTATGGCGAGATCATGGAACTTCAGGAAGAAGGCTACGCCATTGATAAAAACTTCCCGCAAATTTTATATGTCCCTGAAAACCTGCAGATGGATCTCAATGATCAGAGTGTCACCTGGACTCATGCGGGTAAAACTGAAACCATCAAGTTAAAGCCTGGTCTGATATATGTTCACCCAAGCGGTTATAAAATAGCCATGGAAAAGCACCCCAAGGCACCCTCCTGGCGTATTGTCGGCACCGATGCGGAAGGAACATTCTGTCACAAACCCTGTACCGTATCAGGCGGCGGCAAATCAGAAATCTCCAAAGCCATTGATGACGCAGTCATTTATGGACCTCTGTTTGTCAATAAGCTGGATAGTTCCATGCAGAAAGTGGAAGAAGTTTTCAATTACGACTACTCCACCCGTTACAAAGAGGAGTTTACGCCAGATTATTCAGACCATCCGCCACGCCCCCCTCTGAGCATGGAAAGAAGTTTAGGTTCCATGATTAAAATGCTCACCCCTTCGGAAGAAAAATTTGTCCCGGAATACAACGCCTGGGTGGAAAGCATTCCTGAATCCATCAAAGCCCTGGCTTTTATGATCAAACGGTTCTATCGTCCTGGGTGGGGTAATAACTGGAAGAAACACTTTACCGTTGATATGATTGATGGTGTTCAGGGACATGAATTAAAATATCAGGACAGACAGTTGATTATGTCCTATTTACGGGTTGGCTTTGATGAAGATGGTGCCTGGCGGATCTACAAAATGCGTCAGGACTATGTGGTCGCTGAAAAACTCCAGATGGAAGACGATATCAGTGCATCCGTGGTGGTGCCAGCCAAAAGACTGGTCAATATGCCGGAAAAAAATAAACACGAATGCGTCAAACTGGTCAAGAACTGTGAATACCGTCTGTTCCAGCGACCTGATGATGCCATTATCAAAGGTTTTGATAAACAAACCGAACTGGAGATGGCTCTGCCAGACAACTTTGTCGCCAATTATCAACCCCTGACAGCAGATGACTTAAGAGAGATCAGCGAAGATCAGGTAGAGTTTGACCTGTATACCCAACCCATGCGTAATTTATTACTGGATAGCCTGGATAAAGGTAAAACCGCTGTCTCATCAGCACACCCTCTAATGGTGAATGGCGCACCCAGTAAAAACCCGCGTTATTTACAATTACGCTCTGATCTGGCTAAACCGGTAAAAAGGTATCTGGCTGAAATCAGTGCCCGTTTCCACCGTCGTGCGCCTCTGGATGAAGTCATCTGTTTTCCCGTTGATTCCGTTCTGACCGGACGCAGAAATAACCCGCCCGATGCAAAAGCGGGTATTCGCTCACTGGCAGTTTATAACCCCATTCATTATCAGGAACTGCCTGAACTGTTTATGGATTTTATATGCAGTCTCACAGGTAAATCACCCTCAACAACCGGTGCAGGATCTGAAGGTGCTTTAACCAAAGGCCCCTTCAATGCCCTGTTCCCCACTACCGACTTAAATAATGCGCTGGTTTCCTATATTTTAACCGATTATTCCGGTTTTAGCAGCGCAGCGGGCTATGTGGGTCCGCACACCAAAGTCAATCATGACATCAGCCTGATTGTTCCGGAAATCTGGGCGCAATTAAAGCCGGAAAAAAGACGCCCAGATTATCTGATCAATAAGGGACAAATTGAAAAACTGGAAGACTTCGAATATCAAGGCAAAAAAGTTCTGGCCAGCCGTCTGGGTTATCGTATCACCAGCCTGTTTGTGCATGGCTTCTTTGGAAAAATCTTTGATAATCCTTCCGTCGTATTTGATGAAAAAATTCTCCGTCCTGAGACACAGAATATGGGAGATTTTGTCGATGGTATTAATAATATTGTCGAGACCCAACAAAAAGTGGCACAAAATTATATTAATGATGGTTCTATCCATCAGGCCTGTCCGCCACTCAAAGCCCTGTTATACATAATGGCCAATGGTGAATATGAAGGTAAAGATGCCCATCACCCGGACATCCGCGCCATGTTTACAAAAGAGGCTCTGCTATCATCTGACTGGTACAGGAGACGCCTGGCAGTAAAACAGGAAAGAGATATAGCCCTTTGGCAGCGTCATATCAATTACCTGTCTGATTTCCTTGAACGTGAAAGCCACGCAGATGAAGCCGGACGCCTGAAAATTTCTGAACAGATAACTATTGCCAGGGATAAATTAGAGCGGGTTTCCAACAAAACTTATCTGGATGAGTTGGCGGGTACGCTTGGTGCCGATCCAATGGAATAGTCTAAAAAAAGGAAAACTTATGACATTTTCTATTGCTGGCTTTGACCCGAAAACGGGTGATTTGGGAATTGCGGTGCATTCCAAATTCCCCAATGTCAGGGTGACCATCCCTTTTGCACAAGCTGGAGTCGGGGCGGTTGCCACACAATCCTATTGTAACACCAGCTTTGGTCCAAAAGGTCTTGAGCTGTTAAAAAATGGCGCTACACCACAACAGGTTATTGACATACTGATACAAAATGACCAGGACAGGGATTACCGGCAGGTCGGTATAATTGATGCCAAAGGCAATGCGGCTAACTACACAGGCCTGGAATGTTTTGACTGGGCTGGAGGATACACAGGAAAAAATTGTACCGTACAGGGAAATGTACTGGCCGGTGAACAGGTTATTACTGCAATGGAACAGGGGTTTCAGGAATTTCAGGGCAGTCTGGCAGAACGTTTAATTCATGCCCTGAACATGGGACAGGAAGCCGGGGGCGACAGAAGAGGTCAACAATCAGCTGCACTTTTAGTCGTTCGAGAAAATGCTGGATACGGAGGACATGACGACCGTTACGTTGATATTTCAGTCTACGATCATCAACACCCCATGCAGGAACTGAAACGCCTCTATGAACTCCACCGTCTTACTTATTTCAAAAGTGAAGCAAAAAACTTAAAACCAGTTGATTCTGTTATAGCCAAAGAATTACAGGCAATTATGCACACAAAAGGCTTTTATAAAGGGGAAATAAACGGGGTCTTTGATAAGCAAACACAGAAAAGCCTGCATGATTTTATGGGCTGGGAAAATTATGATGAAAGAATGCGCGATGATGATCTGATTGACCTGGAAGTTCTGGAGGATATAAGAAAAAAACATCCGGCAGGCTGAGCTCAATTGCTTTGATGTCATTACCGAGGGAAATTGACGATATAAGTAGCAGGCGATTTTGTCGTACCAGCATATCAAAATGAAGATTTGTTGTGGAAAGCGAACATTTACAAAAACAAAACTTTCCATAATTTTATTGTTAACTGAACTGAGCAGTTCAAATATTTATTACGCCAATACTGCGTTATTTAATTAATGATTGCAGTAGGTCATTTTTCCCTTAATTTAAATAATAAGTGCGAATTGCTGGATTGATACTCTTGAATTATCCTCTATTTCAACATTTGAGAAAAAACCCTGATTATCAGGAATAACTTCATCAATTACTTTTATCTTAAACAGTTGATTCTAATGATAGTTTTAAATTAGTGCTTAGGAACGTCTATAAGCAAATATCACTCCCTCAATTCTAAAAGTTTTTTCTATGACTGTAATATAAAACATGTTATAGTTCCTCGTTGCTCATTGACTCTTCCTGCTATAACTGGCATATAGTCGTTATTGCTCGTCATTCTCGTGGGCATATCTTTTTTTACCTGAATTTTATTTACCCAAACTTGATTTCAGGCTCGTTCAAAAACTTTTGATAGATGTAACTCTTGCTGTGACATGAGATCTTTATGTTATGTACCTGCATGCGTCATATAAGTTTGGCCAGCGATAAATAGACTACACAGTTGCAGCGAATCTTCTCTCTGTTTCTGAAACAGAAGTCGCATCCAACCACCAAAATATCTTGACGATCTAATCATCAAGGCAATGATTTATATAATGGCATCCTTTAGTGAGGAAAACATGATGTATGCGATAGCCTTATGTTTTAGAGGATCTCACTCATAAATAGTAATTAAGTTGATTCATAATGAAAATAGAAGTTATCACAACCCCCAATGAAGAATTAAAAGAAACTGGATTTGGAAAACTTATCGCTTGCAATAGTTTTTTAAATTCCATCAAAAAAATGGGATACGATGCTACATTAAGTATTTGTAAAACGGTGGGAGATTTAGAAGAAGTAGTTAAGCGTAAACCCGATCTTGTAATTTTAGCTGTAAAATATGTATCAATTAAAAATGGTGATGATATTTGGTTGTCTGATTTTTTTTCAAAAAATGAAATTAATTTTTCAGGTTCCTCAAGAGAAGTATTGAAATATGATTCTGACAAAGTTCTTGCAAAATCTTATTTAAAGACGAAAGGTATTAAAACAGCCAATTATTTTACTGCGATTCCAGGACAATATAAATGTGAAGCTGAATTGCCAATTAAGTATCCTTTGTTTTTGAAACCAATGGATGCAGCGAATGGAAATGGTATTGATGATCTATCATTTGTAAACAATTTCCAGGATTTCGAAAATAAATTAAAATCATTATATGAATTGTTTAATCTACCGGTGCTAGTCGAAGAATATTTGGATGGTCAAGAGTATACAGTTGCTGTAATAAAAACAAGGAACGATAAATTATTAGTCTCGGCTGTTGAAATAGTGCCTGAACAATCAACAAATGGGCTCAGAATTCTAGGAGCAAAAGCAAAAAAGGATGATACAGAAGAACTCAAAAAAACTGAAAATAGTGAATTAATAAAACGGGTAAAAAAACTTGCGGTTGATACTTATATTAACCTGGGAATAAGAGATTTTGGGCGAATTGATATTAAAACCAACAAAAGTGGTCAATGTTATTTCATGGAAGCGAATTTGGTTCCTGGTATGACCAGTGGCTCTAGTTATTTTCCCAGAGCGTGTGAAATCGAATATGAATTATCCTATGATGAAGTGGTCCAGCTTATTATAGAAGAGGGTATTAGTCGCGTTCCATTTACATTTTTACCTAACAATATATTGTTCGAAAAACCATTTAATGCTGCCTGGTCTGGTGATGTTGTTTTAGCCTGAAAAGGTTTTGGAAAAATTTGGAGCGAATATTTTGTGAAATGGTCAATGCAATGTTTCTTTAACAATAAATTGAAAAAAAATCGTCATGAGAATGTTTTTTTTCAATTCATTCTATTATTACTTTCAATGCCATTATATGCCGAAATAAATTATCTGTTTCCCAGTGATATTATTGATCAATCTGAACTGGATGCGTATAACATTGATCGTGAAAGTCATTATATGACCCAACGCAACTGGTTTTATCCAGATGATATCAGAAAAGATGAACAGTCAACAGCACAGAATTATTTACCCGTACAAGAACATCCCAATGACTATCCATCCAGGCGCGTTGAATCTGAAGGCTATAAATACAGTAATTATCCTTCACGTCAGTCGCTGAAATTTCGTTCATTAAATACCGATACAAGCTACGTTCCATCTGCCTTGCGTGGCAAAGTCTCATGGCAATATAGCGGTCCAATAGGAAAGAATGCCAATTATTCTGGTAATCGTATGTATGAACAATCAAATAGAGTAGAAACAATAACTACTGCTGAACGTTTTAGTCAACAGGAGAAGACAATGTATCCTAATTTGCTTTATGCAACTGATGTAGAACCAGATAGGCATGCAATCAATCAGAAAAATAATGCCGGATTTTATAAATCTTCACACCAGGATATGTATCTTCGAAGAAGGATAAATAACCACGTAGTTTCAGTACCTTCATACAATATTCCCAGGATACAATCCAGCCCCTTATACAATTCACTTCCTGCTTTTGGAATTTTTTCACAACAGTGAAACTTCCAGAAAGCTAAAAAGTTTATAGAGCGACATAGGTTTTCTGAAAATCACATAATGGAAGTGATGAGGGTTGAACTCTAGCTCATAGCTAATCAGGAACAGGGATGAAGAATAGTGAATTAACCTGTAAGACAGGTAATATCACAAACAATTTTTTATTTACAAAGAGGTGAAAAATCGTGTCAATTTTTCAAATTGAAGAAAGAATAACACTTAATTCATTTGATGATATCATCCATCGTCCGTGCTACAAATCTCAGATTAAGCCAAAAAAATATCATTATGTACGCATCTTAGCCGGGTATTCATTCAAAGATGAAAACGCTATTTGTGGTGTGAGTGATTGTCATAAACCTCATAATCAAGGTTTTTTGGTTACTACTTCGAATGAAGAGGAAACCAATCTCTGCGAAGCCTGCGGGCAACGATTTTTTAGTGTAAGTTTTGATAAACAGAAAAAAATTCTTAAGGAAGAAGATAATATTAGAAACCAGAAAATTCGGTTAAATAAAATTCTTGATCAAGACATCGTTAAAAAACGGGTAAATGAACTTAAAAAAACATCTAGAGGTGCTAATTGGCTTTATCAGGTTTCAACAAGTTTTTGTAATACCTACCCTTTAGAGCTACTTTCAGCATTAAAAGAGTTGGCAACGAATAAGGATGAAAATACCATTCTTGATCGCCTTGTTAAAAATCAAGCTCATTCGTCTCAAATTGAGAATGTCAAACAATTGCAGGGTTTAAACATTTTTTTATCGGATGTCCGTGAAGAACTTGTTGATAAAATATTAAAACCACTATTAGAACTTCAAAAAATTACGGATAATCCTGATTCAAAGTCATCACTAACTCGATATTGTAATTGGGCTGATACTCTGGATGAACAGTTCACCTATGTTGAAGAGCTTCTTGAAGAAGGTCGGAAATTTTTTGAGACGTGGAATTTAGAAAGGATAAAAAGTATCCCTTTATCCAATGATAGCGCTCGTCTTGTTCGTTCGTTGTCCTGGAACATAAATAAAGCGCTTAAAAGACCTAAACCAACACCACCATTAATCAAATATTAAAGACAAACAATAAAGAAACCATAGTCTGACTACATAAGAAAGATTCGAGTGATCAGGGCTTGCACATCAAGAAAACGTTGCTTACAAATGGCTTAATAATAACTTGATGTTCTTTATGTCAACCAATCATTGAAAGTTGTTTAGATAGGTTTATCATGTAAAATACATGCAGTATGTCTAATAAAATAAGAATGTATCGAGGAGTTCTACCTGCATGTCTTATGAGCTTTTAGCTGAGGTTACACGTAATGGAACCGTTGAAAGTCAGCATTTTGGTGCTGCCGTCGTTTGTGATTTTAAGGGAAATATTGTACAGAGCTGGGGAAATATCGAAGGATTGATATTCCCGCGATCTGCTTTAAAGCCAATGCTGGCCATTCATTTGATTGAGAGCGGTGCTTATGACCAATATGGCTTAAGTGATGCAGAATTATCTCTAGCCTGTTCATCGCATCAGGGAGAGACAATACATCAAAATCTAGTGGCATCATGGCTTGACCGCCTGGGGCTAACTGAAGGCCATTTAGCCTGTGGGGCTGATCTACCTGAAGATACTGAGAGCGCCCACCAGTTGTTAGCTTCCGGAAAACAGGGTTGTCGAATTCATCACAATTGTTCAGGCAAACACACCGGTTTTTTAACGACAGCATTGCATTTGGACATGTCGCTAGACGACTATCATTTGATTGATCATCCATTACAACAATTATCACTGAATATACTTACCGAAGTGGCCGGAGTCGATCTGAGACAATATCCAATGGGGATCGATGGTTGTGGATTACCTGCACCTACGATGCCTTTGGTACAGCTTGGACGCGCTACCGCTCGCTTTGCTAATCCAGTGGAATTATCCGATCATCGCGCTGAGGCAATTTACCGTCTTCACGCAGCCATTTCCAATGAGCCGTTATATATTGCCGGTCATGGAACTGTCGTCAGTGAGCTGAATGAAGTAACCCATGGTGCTGTGCTGGCTAAAACCGGTGCCGAGGGAATTGTTATAGCCTCCTTACCTGAGCGAGGACTGGGAATAGCATTGAAAATAATTGATGGCAGTGCCCGGGCACGCTCAGTAGCATTGTTGGCGATCCTTGACCATCTTGGTGCTCTATCT
>CBDTVA010000026.1:0-14522 GCA_965363935.1 uncultured Gammaproteobacteria bacterium
CACTCCTCGACCAGGTCCTTAAGACGAAGTCCTAAATTAGTTTGTTGAAAAAGTACTTTACAAAGAATAGTGTACTTTTATCAATAAGTCCATCTGTTTTTTACCTTTGTGTGCATTTTTACCTGCAATCAGGGATAACAGGGCCGTGTATGGATTTTTCACAGGCAATACAGGATAATATCGCATCGATAAATACGGACCAGGAAGACTAACTTGATATCAACAGCAAACCTTACTATTCAATTTGGCGCAAAGCCATTATTCGAAAATGTCTCAGTTAAATTCAGTGATGAAAATCGTTATGGTCTTATCGGGGCCAATGGCTGTGGTAAGTCTACGTTTATGAAAATTCTCGGTGGCGATCTGGACTCAAGCAGTGGCACAGTGACTATTTCTACCGGTGATCGAGTGGGCAAACTGCGTCAGGATCAATTCGCTTATGAAAACTATAACGTCATTGATACCGTTATTATGGGACATGATGAACTCTGGAAAGTGAAACAGGAGCGCGACCAGATTTACGCCAATGCTGAAATGACGGAAGAAGAGGGTATGCGGGTTGCTGATCTGGAAGTTCAGTATGGTGAGATGGATGGTTATACTGCCGAATCCAGAGCCGGTGAACTATTGATTGGTGTCGGTATCCCTGTGGAACAGCATTTTGGTCTGATGTCTGCTATTGCACCTGGTTTCAAACTACGGGTGTTACTGGCCCAGGTGCTGTTTTCTGATCCGGATATTATGTTGCTGGATGAGCCAACCAACAACCTGGATATTAACACCATTCGCTGGCTGGAAGAGGTGATCAACCAACGCAATTGTACCATGATTATTATTTCTCATGACCGCCACTTCCTCAATAGTGTCTGTACTCATATGGCGGATCTGGATTATGGGTCAATTAATATTTATCCGGGTAACTATGATGAATACATGCTGGCTGCGACTCAGGCCAGAGAACGGCAACTGCAGTCCAATGAGAAAAAGAAAGTGGAAATGTCCGAACTGCATAAATTTGTCGAACGTTTTTCTGCTAATGCCTCCAAGGCGAAACAGGCGACATCCCGTCGCAAACGTCTGGAAAAAATACAGCTGGATGACATCAAAGTTTCATCGAGAAAAAATCCCTTTATTCGCTTTGAACAGGATAAAAAACTGTATCGAAATGCCTTTGAAATTGAAAATCTGAGTAATGGTTATGATGAGCTGCTGTTTAAAGACCTTGATATGCTGGTGGAAGTGAGTGAACGTATTGCAATTATTGGTGCTAATGGTATTGGTAAGACAACCCTGCTGCGCACCCTGATACATGATCTGGAAGCAAAGAGCGGCACTATTAAATTTTCAGAAAATGCTGATATTGGCTATTATCCCCAGGAACATATTGATGAATTTGCCGCAGTCATGAACTTGTTTGACTGGATGGATCAATGGGGTCAGGAAAGTGATGATGATCAGGTGATCCGCGGCATACTTGGACGTCTGCTGTTTTCCCGTGATGACATCAATAAGTCGGTTAAAGTGCTCTCAGGTGGTGAAATGGGACGTATGGTGTATGGTAAATTAATGCTGGAAAAGCCCAATATTTTATTTATGGATGAGCCAACCAATCATATGGACATGGAATCCATTGAATCATTGAATATGGCTCTGGATATTTATCAGGGTACTCTGATCTTTGTCAGCCATGACCGGGAATTTGTCTCATCACTGGCAACCCGTATTTTAGAGATCAAGGAAGATGGTATCGTGGACTTCAAGGGTACTTATGACGAGTATCTGGCCAGCCAGGGGATAGATGATTAGTGTTATTACTGTTCTGGTCTATCCTGTAACAATAGCAACTGGAGGAAATCATGGTATTAGCAAAACAATTGATACGTTTTATTCTGCAACTTCTGTTTCGGGTTGAAGTAGAGGGCCTGGAAAATTATCAAAAAGCGGGTAAGCGCGTTATGATTGTTGCCAATCACACGTCGTTTCTGGACGCTGTTCTGTTAGCCATATTTCTACCTGACCGATTGACTTTTGCGATAAACACACGCATCGCGCAAAAATGGTGGGTACGGCCTTTTAGTCAGATAGTCCGTTTATTTCCTATGGATCCGGTCAATCCATTGTCCATAAAATCATTTATCAAAGATCTGATACAGGACAAACGTTCCGTGATTTTCCCGGAAGGGCGCATTACGGTAACGGGTACCTTAATGAAAATTTATGATGGCCCCGGATTGATTGCCTTAAAAACAGGGGCTATGGTATTACCTGTGCGCATCGATGGTGCTCAATACTCCCTGTTTTCACGCCTCAAAGGTGTAGAGCGTCGACAATTTTTTCCTAAAATAAAGTTGACAATCCTGGCCCCTCAAGCCATAGAGCTGGACGGTTCTATTGTGGGCCGGGAACGACGGATTGAGGCAGGTAAACTACTGAAAAAAATCATGACTGACATGATTTACAGAACCAGCAATAATCACATCACCATAATGGACAAGTTATTATGTGCCTGTACTATTCATGGTGCTGGGCAGATCGTTCTGGAAGATATTGAACGCCAGCCGATGAATTATCGTCACCTGCTATTAAAAAGCAGCATCCTGTCCAGGCTTATGGCAAAGCAGACCGGGGCAAATGAAAGAGTTGGTTTATTGCTGCCCAATACCAATGCCACCGTATTAAGCTTTCTGGCCCTGCAGAGTATTGCCCGTGTACCGGCCATGTTAAATTATACCGTCGGATATAAAGGACTGTTATCTGCTATTGAGACGGCTCAAATCAAAACCGTTTACACCTCCCGACGTTTTATCCGTCTGGCCAAAATGGGTGATTTAACAGTCCTGCTGAAAGAGCAGGTTAATATTGTTTATCTGGAAGATCTGCGTAAAGCAGTAAACTGGCAGGATAAAGTCTACGGTATGTTATGCAGTATGCTGCCAAAACTGTTTTATGCGCGTCAGTGGCAATCCGTGCAACCGGATGATCCTGCTGTGGTGTTATTCACCTCAGGTTCAGAAGGGGTACCCAAAGGTGTGGTATTGTCGCATAAGAATATCATTAGTAATACCATTCAGTTAGGCACAAAAATTGATTTTAATAAAAATGACATCATATTAAATGCGTTACCACTGTTTCATTCATTTGGCCTGAGCACGGCCACCCTGGTGGCGTTGTTAAATGGCATGAAAGTTTTTTTATATCCCTCTCCTTTGCATTACCGCATCATTCCGGAAATAGCCTATGATATTAATGCCACCATGCTGTTTGGCACCAATACCTTTTTAAAAGGCTATGCAAAATTTGCTCATAGTTATGATTTTTACAGTATCCGTTATGTCTGTGCCGGTGCAGAAGCTGTGCAACAGGAAACCAGAGAAATTTATGCGGAAAAATTCGGCCTGAGAATACTGGAGGGCTATGGAGCCACGGAAACCAGCCCGGTTATTGCCATGAATACACCCATTGACTATCGAACCGGGACCGTGGGTACTATGCTGCCGGGTATGGAGCATCAGTTAAAAGCAGTGCCCGGCATAGAGCAGGGTGGACAATTATTTGTCAAAGGACCCAATATTATGAAAGGCTATTTGCGCAATGAGCAGCCTGGCGTCCTGGAACCGGCAGAATCAGAATTGGGCAAAGGCTGGTATGACACCGGTGATATCGTCGATATTGATAGCGATGGTTTTATACGCATTAAGGGGCGAGTCAAGCGGTTTGCAAAAATAGGCGGTGAAATGGTATCACTTTCTATGGTAGAAGAAATAGTGACGCAATGCTGGCCGGAAGACTCTCATTCCGTGGTGAGCAAAGCGGACAGCAGTAAAGGTGAAAAACTGGTTCTGGTCACTACCCGTTCGGATGCCCAGCGATCCGAATTATCTCAATTTGCTAAAGAGCACAGACTTGGGGAAATTAATGTGCCCAGACAAATTGTCAGTGTCGACAAACTACCACTATTGGGGACCGGCAAAACGGATTATCAGGCAATTAAAGATATGGTCAATGATGGATAAGTTAAATTCTCACCCAAATTAAACCGGGTTCACAAAAAAAACATTACATTTAAACGGAATTCACAAAAACGCTTTAAAGGCCTTCCAATTAAGTGTTAAAGCATCTAAACTTATATTGATTTTAGAGTAATTTCCCCTTCTAAGAATAACAGGTGCTCCTATGAAACCGATATGCAAATTGACCACAGCTATAATTATTTCATTTTCACTGCCCGCTTTGTTGACCAGTAATGCCCTTGCCGCAAATCAACCTAAAGAACAGGGCAGAGTTGTCCAAGAGACCGATGATGATACCCCGCTTGATAAAAATGAAGCATCACATTTAACTTTTATGCGTGAAGAAGAAAAACTGGCACGGGATATTTATCTTAACTTTGCCAATATGTATCCTGAACAAATCGTTTTTGCTAAAATTGCCACAGAATCAGAGCAAACGCATACCGATGTTATGCGCGATAAACTGACTCAATATAATCTACCCGATCCCAACCCGGCTACCAATGACCTGCCTGACAGTCTCGGCGTCTTTACCGGTGAGGAGTGGAGCTGGTATTTTACTGAAAAATACACTGCTCTGACAGCATTGGGCAGTGAAAGTGAACTTCAGGCCCTGTATGCGGGAGCCCTGATTGAAGAACTGGATATGCATGATATTGCCGACTGCCCAGCAGTAATGGTCGATGCCGGTTATAATGACCCCTGTGGTCTAAATTACACCGATGAAGTTGGCTTAATCAATGCTTATCGCTCTCTGATTGATGGCTCTGAAAGCCATTTAAGATCCTATGTTGGACAAATTGAAGCGGTGATCGGTGTTGGTAATTATGAAGCTCAGTACCTTAGCCAGGAAGAAGTTGATACCATTCTGGGTCGATAGTTTTTAATCTTATGATAAAAATTATTGCTCTGCCGATTTTAGTAGTGCAAGCTGCGATGGTTTATGGCGCTGCCATTACCGACAGTGATCACGATGGTGTTCCGGATGCGTTAGATAAATGTCCTGATACTGTGCAACTGAAAAAATTACCGGTAGATTTCAAATATGCTGCCGCAGTTAATCCTGAACGCCTGGAAGCAGGAAATAAGGCCCACCCAGTCGATAAAAATGGTTGTGAACCCGATAGCGATGGTGATGGTGTGGTTAATAGCCAGGATTACTGTCCACAGGACAGTAAAGAGGCACTCTCCAGGGGCATCGCAGAAAATGGCTGTCCTAAACACAGCGATGCAGATGGAACCCCTGACTATCGGGATAAATGTCCGAATACCCCTAAAGGGGTTAAAACGGATAAATACGGTTGTCAATTGTAAGTCTGTTTTTTCGCCTCCACCCTTTTTCAGAGGGGGAGATTAAAAGCCAAATAAACGCATGGGCACTTAAGAATCAGTCGCGACTTTATTTCCCATAGGATTTATTGCGGCCTTTGCATCTGATGTTGTCTCTGGAACTCTGAAAATTCCTCCGGACTGATTTTAGCGTCGGAATTCTGGTCAATTTCCTGGAACTGAGGGGCGTTTGCGATATTTCTCATTTGATAACCTTGCTGTATTCTTTCACTGATGCGCATGCTGCGCGCTTCGATAAGTTCCTGTTCGCTAATATAACCGTCCTTATTGCCATCAAAGTCTGCAAAACTGGGCATATTTCGACCTCTGCCCATACCTCTACCCTGACCTTGTCTCATACCCATTCCCATGCTCTGGTTTTGGCGCATCATATCCCAGCGTTTTTGCATCTGCTGTTGCTGTCCCCAGGAAAATTCATCCGGAGTTAACAAACCATCCTTATTCCGATCGAAGTCTTCAAACTGCGGTTGATTAGCAGCACCGCCCATACCTTGTCTCATTCCCTGAGATTGTCTCATATCCCAGCGTTTTTGCATTTGTCGCTGTTGTCCAAAGGCCAATTCATCCGGGCTTAATTGACCGTCCTGATTAGTATCAAATTGAGTAAAATCCGCTTTTGATGCAGCACCTCTCATCGGATAACCCTGAGCAGTTTTACTGGCCATACGTTGACTGCGCAAAGTATGGAATTCATCCGGAGCAATGAAACCATTGGCATCAATATCATATACGTGAAAAGGAATTGGGCCGCACTGAGCTAATGCTTCGGCCTGTAGTGATTGTATGCCGATAAATAATGTCATAGCAGTGGCACATAGAAATGCAGATGCCTGCCTAGTTGGCAAAGTCCTGTAGAATGTCTTCATAATGTATTCCTATATTTTATATACAAGGTTTAAAACCCTTTATTGAATATACATGGTTTAAGTAAGCTGTTGTGGATCCGGTTGATTCAAGGATAAACAAAATATACTTCCATTGTTGTCACAGTTAACCTGGATAGTCCAGCCATAAAGCTCACAAAGCTGACTGACAATCGCTAAGCCAAGACCGCTGCCGCCAGTGCTTGAACTGCGTGAAGTTTCCAGGCGATGAAAAGGTTGAAAAATATTACTCTGGTGTTCCAGTGGAATACCGGGACCCTGATCGGCAATACAGACTTTAATTTGCTGCTGGTCACAAGTTAAACTGATCTGAATTTGTGAATTATCACCATATCGTATGGCATTATCAAGCAGATTTTGAAAAATCCGTTGAAATGCAGTTATTGAGATCAATGCTTTGCAGTCTGACTTTGCACGCCACTGGATGTCTTTGTACTCATGCTGGAATTTTTCTACTTCAGATGCAATCAGTTCATTCAAGTCAATAACTTCCAGCTTAGCCTGAGCTTTTTCATAACTGGTTGCCAGCTCCAGTGTCTGAGTAATCAAGTGATTCATCTCTTGAAGATCATAACGGATACTTTTTATGAGTTCAGGATCACTATTACCTTCCAGAAGTTCCAGAGCAAGATGTATTCTTGAAATCGGGGTGCGTAGATCATGAGAAATGCCGGCAAAGAGTGTGTTTCTGTTTGCTAATAATTGCTCAACCCGATGATTCATCTGATTAAAATTTCTGGTCAGCAAAACAAATTCTTTAGCGCCTGTCTCTTCAAGGGAGGGAATTTGCACCCCTTGTCCCATTTGTAAGGTTGCCTGAGTAAGCATTTCCAGAGGCTGGGTCAGACGTCTGACCAGAATGCTGCTGGTTATAAAAATCAGTGCACCTGCCCCTGCAAGCAAAAGAAAAATAACTTGTGGGGGATTAGGCCCAATATGCTGGTTTGGAAAACCAATATGTATAAGATCCCTGGACATTGGAATATCTACCCAGATCCAGCGATCATTATTAACGTCCTCGAACAGGTCAACAGGTTGCTCCAAAAGTTCTTCAAGTGTCTGTTTTAGAAAATGGAAAAAGGGGTGGTCATTTTCAATGGGTCTCAGCGTGTCATTGCGATCAGAGATTGATAAACCATGAAAATCAGCCAGTTCCTGTTCAAACCGGGGTCGTGAATCAGGTGGTAATTCAACCCAGGTTTGAGCGGATAACACCATTAATGCGGCCAGATCACCAGCCGCCTGTCGGGCAATGGGCTGCATAAGATAATGAAAGACAACACCGGAAGCAAAAACCATAAAAATGAACAGGGCAATGAAAATGGTCAGGCTGGTTCGGACAAACAAAGTACGTGGCTGCTTCATAGTAATAGTCTCATACTAAAAATTCCAGATGTGTTAATCCATGAGGTCCGGGTTAGGAATAAACATATAACCGGTACCTCTAATGGTACGGATATAATCATTATTGCCCAGCTTTTTTCTTAAGCGAGTCACTCTGACATCAATGCTGCGATCAAAAGGAGAACGCTCATGCCCCTTTAACTGGTCAATTAATTGATCCCGGCTTAACACCTGATTAGCATGGCTGATAAACGTTTCTAACAGGTCAAACTCACCGCTGGTTAATTCAACAGCCTGATTATTTTTACACAGGGAATGATTGCTAAGATTGATTTGAAATGACCCGAATGAGTGAATGTCAGATGTTACTTTTCCATAAGCTGCGCTAGTGGTGTCAACAGGACGTCTTAAAATTGCACGCATACGAGCCAGCAATTCTCTTGGATTAAATGGTTTTGCCAGATAATCATCTGCACCGATTTCCAGGCCAATTATTTTTTCTATGTCTTCCCCACGAGCAGATAATATAATAATAGGAATATTGGAATGACTTCTGAGTCGCCTGGCAATACTGAGGCCATCTTCACCTGGCAGCATAATATCAAGGATCATCAGATCGAATGACTGTTGTGCAAGAACGGCATCCATCTTGATACCATCCGGAACCGCTGTTGCATTCAGATTCTGCTCACCAAGATAGCGGATCAGTAAATCGGCCAGCTTGGGATCATCATCAACAATTAAAATATTTTTCTGATCGGATTTCATGTTTGTAATTATAGCAGTTTTATAGCTTATCAGGGCAGTATCACGGTTACTTGAAACAATTTGAAACAATTTGAACTCTTTAGGAAATAATAGTGAAACTGAACTGCTTTATTATGGGTATAACAGTTAACAAGAAGACAATTATTTCGAATACTATTATTTAAATACTATTTTAAAATACATTGTCTTATTCAATTAGTCTGTTAATGAAAATATTTAATACATTTATACAAAGAAATAAATATTTTCATATAAGAGACTTATCCAGCTCGTCTGGACTTAGTTTATTACTAGAGGAAATAACGATGAAAAAAACTTATCTGGGATATATTGTAGTTGCTTCGATGACTTTATCAGGGGCTGCGTTTGCAGAAGATTTTCCCCTTAAGTCAAATGATGGATTATTTGGTATGAAAGATCAGGTACGTGCCATGGGTGAAGGGGCAAAGGATGCCTCCCGCTCAGAGCGTCAAAACAGGATGGGCACTATGGATCAAGCGCAAAAGCAATCACAGCTTGGTGATATGGGTGCCAGTGGCAAAAAAAATATGGAAAGCATGGGTCAGAATACTCGTTCACGCAAGCAAGATGGTTCCGGTGGTGGTGAGCGTAAAGGTTCCGGTGGCGGCAAGGGATCTGGAAAACATGGTGGTGGATCTGATGGCGGCAGCCAATACCGCTATGGCCAGGGAAATGATACGGGCTCCGGCAATATGAATCGCTATGGTCAGGGTGCTTCTGGTGGTGATAGTCAGAATCGCTACGGTCAGGGAAATGATATGGGCTCGGGCACTATGAATCGCTATGGTCAGGGTAGCAGCGGTGGTGCTGGAGCTGGTGGCAGTAGCGGTGGTCGCGGTGGTGGCAGACGATAGTACAAAGCTCTTTCAGCAAATCGACAGGCCAGTACGTCCATAGAGTGAGTTATCATTCTATGGACGTACTGGCCTCCTGAATAATGCTCAATGCATCATAGACAGTTTCCCGCACTTCAGCCATCTCATCATCAGCAAGAGTCTGAATATAGGGAATGGCTTGTTTACTTTCTGTCAGACCCAGATAATAACAGGCATCGTTGCGTACATTGGCATTCTCTGCTTTAAGCAGTTCAACCAAAGCGGGGATCAGTGCCTGAATGGCAGTATCGCCCTGTAATTCCTCAAATACTGCTCCAATGCCAATTTTTGCACCCAGAGGTGTATCTTTGTCCTGTATCATGTCGGGAAAATGACTGAGCAAATCAGGTTGTTTTTTTACCAGATTAATCACTTTTTGCAGTTCACCGCTGGTCAGTAGTTCGCTAAAGTATTCCTGCATGCCGCTTTCTGACTGGACCCGGTGGATCCAGTCGAGAAGTTCGCCCTTTGTCTGCGCACCCGTGAGTTCAAAAGGACCTATTTTTACCCACGGAACAGAGCGTATGTTCAGAGCCCGGGCTTTTTCCGGCAGCATAGCCATATTGCTGACTTCCAGTTCAGCAATTTTCCCAGCCTTAATAAGCTCCGCAAGCGCCCGCAGAACATTGGGACAATGGGGACAGCCAGGCGCAATAAATAATTCTACTTTAACAGGTGCTTGCATAGGTTTCTTTCGTCGTCCAGGGGCTTGCTTTAGTGAGCCGCTTTTGAGTTAAATAAGATTTAATCTGGCAGCGACAAAATCTATATCCTTGTCGCCACGACCACTGAGATTGACCAGTATATGCTGGTTACTGTCCAGAGTCGCTGCCAGTTTCATGGCATGAGCTACGGCATGGGCGCTTTCCAGAGCCGGAATAATACCTTCAATACGGGACAAATCCATAAAGGCATTCAGACATTCCTGATCGGTAGCTGTCTCATATTGTACCCGTTTTATATCTTTCAGATAGCAGTGCTGAGGGCCGACTCCGGGATAATCCAGGCCGGAGGCAATGGAATAAACCGGCAGTGGTTCACCCTGGCTGTCCTGTAATAGGTAACAGCTAAAACCATGAATAACCCCTGCTGTCCCTTTGGTCATGGTGGCGGCATGCTCTGAGGTGTCCAGACCCTTCCCCGAAGGTTCTACACCGATCATTTGTACCTTTTTATCCTCCAGAAAAGCTGTAAACAGACCTATGGCATTACTGCCGCCGCCAACACAGGCGATTAAATAATCCGGAAGACAGTCTTCCATTTCCAGGAATTGTGCCCGTGCCTCGGTACCGACAATGGACTGAAAATCTCTGACCATCATGGGGAATGGATGTGGTCCGACAACAGAACCAATAGCATAAAGTGAATTAACCGGATCCTGCAGATAAGCTTCAAAGGCACTGTCCACGGCATCCTTTAAGGTTCGTGTGCCGCGACTGACCGGGATAAGATCGGCGCCCAGGATTTTCATGCGGATCACATTCGGGTGTTCTTTTTCTATGTCGATTTCACCCATATGTACTTCGCATTTGATACCCACCAGTGAGCAGGCTGTCGCCAGTGCGACACCGTGTTGACCGGCTCCCGTTTCTGCCAGTACTTTTGTCTTGCCCATATGCTTGGCAAGCAGAGCTTCGCCCAGGCAGTGATTGATTTTATGCGCTCCGGTATGATTCAGATCTTCCCGTTTTAAGAAGATCTGGGCGCCACCGCATTTTTTACTCAGGTTTTTTGCATGATAAACGGGGCTGGGTCTGCCGACAAAATGATTGAGCAGATCAGCCAGTTCATTTTTAAAGGCATCACTACCCTTGATTTCCAGATATGCATTATTAATATCATCCATAACGGCTTTGAGTTCCGGGGGTAATTGCTGGCCACCGTATTCACCAAAATAACCATTGTCATCGGGCATAGGGAGGAAGTCATTGTTGCTCATGGGGCGTTCCTTTTTATTATAATAAGAGTTGCAGACTGAACCTGGAAGATTCAGGATAAGTCACGTAATGGGATAATAGTAAATGCTTTTAGTTCTTCAATCAAAAATAATTTACACTATAATCCTGAATAAATCAGTAGAATCGTGTCTCTATGAATCCACAATCCGAGCAGTATCGATTATTGAAAGCCATCATTGATAAAGAATTAGCAGAAATAGATGAAGAGTTGGCCATGCAGGATAATTCGGATATTTTAACCGTGATAGCGTTTCATATTGAGCATGGCCTTCGAGATGTTGAAAAACGCATCACTGAAAATGGACTGACAGAGCTGGAATTGCCCTATACAGTCCCGGATGAATTAAAAGCGTCCATGAACCGGTCTTTATTATCAGTAGAGGCCCTGTTACAGTATTATTATCAGGCCTGTTTGGTACCAGGGATGAAATAGAGCGGTATCTTCGGGAAATACAGCAACAACTTTTGCGCTATCGGGCACTATAATAATGGCTCGGGACTATTAATAGAATCAAGCGGGTTATGGAATTAATGCGAACTGAAAATGTGTTTTTGTGCAGTATATGCAGTAATAGCTATAAAGGTATAAACTGCCTGAAAAATGCTCTGCTGATGACGGTGTTTGTGTTGCTTCATGTTTCCTGGGTGCAGGATGTTGTTGCAGCGCAGGAGGGTAAGACAGAACCGGTTTTATCCGAATTAGCAAAAAAACAACTGACCGCTTATCAAAATAGGGGCAGTGATTATAAACCACGAACGGAACATTTCAATTCGGATGGCTCGCCAAAATACATTAATCGCCTGATTTTTGAAGAATCCCCTTATTTAATACAACATGCCCATAATCCGGTGGACTGGTATGCCTGGGGTACAGAAGCGTTTGAAAAAGCCAGAAGGGAAAATAAACCCATTTTCCTCTCCATCGGTTATTCAACCTGTCACTGGTGTCATGTGATGGAACGGGAAAGCTTTGACAATGAGAACATCGCCGATTATCTGAATAAACATTTTGTGGCCATCAAAGTCGATCGGGAAAGAAGACCGGATGTCGATAAAATCTATATGACGGCTTTGATGCTGCTTAAAGGCAGTGGCGGCTGGCCTATGTCATCTGTTCTGACACCGCAGGGAAAACCGTTTTTTTCGGGTACCTATCTGCCCCCGGAATCGTTTCTGCAGGTATTACAGCGCGTCACTGAGTTGTGGCAAAGAGAAGAGCAGCAGCTTCGTGCAATCGGCGATAAAGTTTCGGCGGCAGTACAAAATCGTCAGCGTGGACTAAAACAGGCTGAGCATATTGGCAGGGAACGTGTTCAGATTGCAGTAATCACTATTCTTAACCGCTATGATGAATTGCAGGGCGGTTTTTCTACAGCGCCTAAGTTCCCCAATGAAACCTATCTCTTTTTATTATTGGATACTGTAATCCGGGAACAGGATCAGGAAACTCTGGATGCTTTGCATCTGACCATGAATATGATGGCTCAGGGTGGTATTTATGATCAGGTCGGCGGCGGTTTTCACCGCTATTCAACGGACAACGAATGGCTGGTGCCCCACTTTGAAAAAATGCTTTATAACCAGGCGCATCTGGGACGCAGTTATTTGCAACTATATGAAATCACTCGGGAAAAAGCCTTTAAGCGGGTTGTTACACAGACACTGGATTATGTCCTGAGGGATATGCTGGATGAAAATGGCGGTTTTTATTCTGCCAGTGATGCCGACAGTGAAGGGGAAGAAGGCAAGTTTTTTCTCTGGTCAGTTGAAGAACTTGAACAGGGCCTTAATCCGGCTCTGGCAAAATTAGCCATTGCTCTTTATGGTGTGACAAAAGAAGGCAATTTCAGTGAACAGACTGGATCTGAAACTGCAGAGACAGGTAATCCTGGTACCAGCATTTTACATCTGCCTGATTCGATTGCCGAATTCGCCGGGGTGAACAAGCTGGAATTAAATCAGCTATATCTGGACGTAGACAGTATTCGGGAAACTTTGTATCAACAGCGCAACAAAAGAATTGCCCCCACGATTGACAGGAAAATTGTCACTGCCTGGAATGGTATGATGATCACCACCCTGGCACGGGCAGGTAAGCAACTGGACCGGCCTGTCTATCTCAATGCGGCCCGCAAAGCGGGCGACTATCTCTGGCAAACGCATCATTTTCAAAAGCAGACTTCCGGTCTGTGGCGGGCCAGTTTGAATGGCCGAGCTTCTGTAGCGGCTATTCAGGCCGATTATGCGTATCTGGCGCAGGGCTATCTGGCTCTGTTTGATGCTACTCAGGAAAAACAATGGCTGGAAAGAAGTCAACAATTGACTAAAGAAATGATCCAGCTTTTCTGGGACAAAGAAGATGGGGCATTTTATATGGGGGTTCAGGATCAGGATGTGCCTTTGTTCGACCGGCCAAAAGATATTTATGACGCTGCCATTCCTTCGGCTAATGCCATTGCCCTGGAAGTGCTGGCGCAGCTCTATCATCGTACCGGTAATGATTATTACCATGTCAAGGCGATGGCTCTGATAGCCTCTTTATCTTCCCGGATAAAAACCTCCCCGGCCTCATTTGCCTATTTTCTGATGGCGGTCAATCAATTAAACTTTGGTGAGTTGTTGAGCATTCAATACGGCGGCAAGGGGCATGTGCGCATTGAACAAAAAATACACTCACAGGAGAGCCATCGGATCGAGCTGGACATTCACTTTACTATTGATAAAAACTGGCATATCAACAGTCGCTATCCACTGGATGAAGATCTGGTTGCCACGTCAGTTTCTTTGGATAAGAAGGTCAAAGAGCAGTGGAAAATTATCCGCGCAGAATACCCTCAGGGAGAAAAAGTGACTTTGAAATTTAATGATTCACCATTGTCACTTTATAAAAATACTGCAACTATTAAATTGGTGCTGGAGTCTGTCGGGACATCGGACAGAAAAGGCAATGCCAGCCAACCTGTTGCACTACCATTACACATTGCTTACCAGAGTTGTAGTGATAAGGTCTGTCTGACACCAGAAAGCAAAACTTTCTATCTATTTCCTGAAAAATAAACTGGCAAGATATTGCCGTTTGTTTATTTGAGATTTTCAGTGCAAAAAATCCGTTCCGAAATAGTGTGCACTACATAAGGAGTAACACTCCCGTCTAGAGAACAACACCTTGCCATTCTGGAGACGCCGTGAATACGTCCATGTAGGCTTCACTTTGCCATCCATGGCAAAGAGACTCCTAAATGGCAAGGTGTTGCTCTCTAGGAGCCTGTCCGAGAATAGAAGTCGTAGCGAGGGAAAGCTGTTTTGAGTCAG
>CBDTVA010000027.1:0-14502 GCA_965363935.1 uncultured Gammaproteobacteria bacterium
GTAGAAATCACTCAGGCAATCCGTCAATCAGCAGTATTGATGAAAATACTGCTTGGCATTATCGCTGCGTATTTAGTTTTTTCTGCAATTATGATGAGATAAATCACCAAGCCAACAGCCATAATAGACATCCAATCTATTATGCTAATAGGTGCCGTATGAAACATCTGGTTCATCAGAGGCAGGTAGGTAAACAGCAGTT
This sequence comes from uncultured Gammaproteobacteria bacterium, assembly GCA_965363935.1. Taxonomy (GTDB): domain Bacteria; phylum Pseudomonadota; class Gammaproteobacteria; order GRL18; family GRL18; genus CBDTVA01. The sequence goes on from CBDTVA010000027.1 coordinate 203, forward strand.
GCGCCACAGTCATAGCGGCGATTCCACCCCAAATCCAAGGATTACTAAACACCCCCAGACGAAACATAGAATATCTTAGTGAACGACAGTTAAGCAGATAAAAAGACTGACCTACGGCAAAGACATTAACAGCAATAGTACGCGCTTCAGTTATACTGGCCCCCCGTAACAAGGCCCATTCAAACAGGCCAAAGCTGCCGATCAATAATAATAGCCCAACAAGAACGATGCGGAAAATCAGTTCGCCATTAAGGAGTGAAGTGTCCGGTGCGCGTGGTGGACGGTTCATGATACCCGGTTCTCGGGGTTCAAAGGCCAAAGCGAGGCCGAGCAGTACGGCTGTTGTCATATTAATCCATAAAGCCTGCACTGGTAATATCGGCAATGGCTGGGATAACATCACAGCAACAATGATCACGAGTCCCTGTCCAGCATTGGTGGGCAGGATCCAGGTGAGAAACTTGAGCAGGTTGTCGAAGACACCACGGCCTTCTTCTACTGCAGCTTCGATAGTGGCAAAGTTGTCATTGGTGATCACCATGTCAGCTGCCTCTTTTGACACCTCGGTGCCGGTAATACCCATGGCGATACCAATATCAGCACGACGCAATGCAGGCGCATCATTGACCCCATCGCCTGTCATAGCTACTACCTCACCGTGAGCTTGTAAAGCCTCTACCAGGCGCAGTTTTTGCTCCGGTGTTACTCTTGCAAACACAGCAGTACTAGCGGTAACCTGAATTAGTTCGGCATCAGATATTGTTTCCAGTTCACGACCCGTCAGAACTTTGGGAATTTTACCTTCGGTCAGAGTCTCATCAAGACCGATCTGTCCGGCAATGGCTGCCGCAGTGATGGCGTGATCACCGGTAATCATCTTAACTCGAATACCTGCGATCTGGCAGGCTTGCACCGCTCGTATGGCTTCTTCCCGTGGTGGATCAATCATGCCCTGCAAACCAAGAAATATCATATCTCCGGCAACATCACTATGATCGATGCTGCGTGTATCCGGCGGGACTGATTGATACGCGAAGGCCAGTACCCTCTTCCCCTGACGGGCCATTACTTCTACCTGCTCATGTACAGTATCACTATCCAGAGGCTTATGTTTACCATCCGCGGTCATGATGCCCTCACAACGTTCCAGCAAACTTTCAACTGACCCCTTCAGATAAACTACAGAACTGTCACCTCCATGCAGCGTTGCCATATATTGATGTTGAGATTCAAAGGGAATGACATCCAGTCGTGGATAAGTATCTTGCTCCATTTTAATTTTCAGATCGGCCTTATGTGCTACGACCAGCAGTGCCCCTTCCGTGGGATCACCCTCAATCTTCCAGCCTTCATCACCTTGTTTCAGAACAGTGTCGTTACACAACAGACCGGCACGTAACAGTTCGACCAGTGCTGCATTATTGCCCTTATCCTCTGTTCTATTCGCTTGCTGAATTTCACCAACCGGTGTATAGCCGACACCGCTCACTGCATAATTTTCGCCTCCCGCCCACATCTGTTGCACTGTCATTTCATTACGGGTTAGGGTGCCGGTTTTGTCTGAGCAGATGACAGTGGTGCTGCCGAGGGTTTCCACCGCTGGCAAATGACGGATAATGGCATGACGTTTTGCCATACGTGCCACCCCGATGGCCAGCGTAATGGTCAATACTGCGGGGAGACCTTCCGGGATCATTGCCACAGACAAGGCTACCGCCGCCATAAATAAATCGATCCAGCTGTCGCCATGCCACAAGCCCACCATGAACGTGATTGTCGCCAAACCCAGAATAGCGTATAGCAGTAAATGACTGAAGTGGGCAATTTTTCGGGTCAATGGCGTGGCCAGAACCTCAGCGCTGGCAATAAGCTCAGAAATACGGCCGATTTCTGAATCATTGCCTGTTTCAGTTACCACCCCACGGGCAATACCATAGGTGACCAGTGTGGATGAATAGGCCATATTAGCTCGGTCAGCCAGAGTGGTATCATGATCCAGTTCAGTGGAGCATTTCTCCACAGGAAGTGATTCACCGGTCAGGGCAGATTCATCAACCTGCAGACTGCGGGTGCTTAACAAGCGCAGATCGGCCGGCACCTTGTCACCTGAGGAGAGCAGCACAATATCTCCCGGCACCAGTTCTTTAGCATTAATACGTTGTTTCTCCCCCGCTCTGAGCACGGTGGTTTCAGTGGTCAGAGCACGAGACAGGGCTTCCAGTGCACTCAAAGCTTTGCCTTCCTGCATAAAACCGATGATTGAATTGAGCAGTACCACACCAAAGATCACTCCGGCATCCACCCAGGCGCCCAGAAACAGCTTAATAATCACCGCAACAAGAAGGATATAAACCAAAGCCTGGTTGAATTGCAGCAGGAACCGCAACAGCGGCCCCTGTCCTTTACGTTGGGTTAGCTCATTGGGGCCAAAGTTTTGCTGACGTTCTTCCACCTCAAAGCGATCCAGCCCTTTATCCATATCCGTATCAAGCAGATCCAGCACTTCTTCCTGAGGCAGGTGATGCCAGTGTTTCTTAAGTAAGGAATCCAGTAGAGGTTTCATTTTTCTGTTACTCCTGTTTGACGGGAACTTTTTTATCTGATTGTGTAGTACCAGACGCCTCGTTCTCATCCTTATCAGCCGCAGACCTTTGTTTTTCACGCTTACCAGGGCCCAATTGCATATCGAAGCGGGGTAATTGAACCACCAGCCAATAACCGATACTGATAGCAAAAACCACCGAGGCGATACCCCAAAGATACTCGGGTTCAACCTTGTCCAAATCAAGAATGATCACCTTTCGTGCAATAGCCATTAAAGCTGTGGCCATTACAATCTTGACGTGAATGACATCATCACGCAGGTACACAGTGATATTGATGAAGATTTCAATGGCAATTAACACTGCCATGAAAGCACCGAAGGTCGCCAGCATGTCGGTGATAGTCAGGATGTAGTTGGGGGGGGAGGTCAATTTCTCATACAGGGTCCAGCCAACATCCACTACCCCCATAACAATGACAAAAACCATCAGTATAGCCAGCGCACGCACTGACCATTTAATAACAATCTGCAGTTTTTGAATCAGAGGTTCGTTTGTGTCCATCATTATGTCTCTTCCAACATCACCGGTGTCACAAACCCTTCTGGTTTGACTGTCAATACAGAACAATTGACTTCACTCAATACTTTTTCTGCCGTATTGCCAATAAAAAATCCCGCCAGGCCAGTACGACAAACTGTCCCTATGACTAGCAGATCGATTTTTTCATTTTTTACCAGTTTAACAATGGCCATGGCTGTATCTTCATTTCTGAGCATATGTGTCTGGGTGACCGTTTTTTTCAGACCAACACTCGCTAAAAGACGTTCAAGCCAGATCTTATATTGCTGTTTAACTTGCTTGCGTACCCTGTGGATACTGTCATTATCCAACCCACCACGCCCTTCCATATATCCCTCTGCAAACACTGACCATACTTGGACGACGTGAAATTGACTCTTATCAATCTGTGCCAGAGAGCTGGCCAGTTGCAGAATTAACGGATTCAGTGATTTATGTTCTGGATCAGGAAAATTAATGGTTGTATCGACAGCAGCCAGGATCCGCTTGTAATTTACATCGCCTTTAGGTTTAACCACCCAAACGGGACAGGGACATTTACGCATTAAATGCATGGAAGTACTACCGAATAAACGTTCCTTGAGGCCGCCTTTTCCTTCAGCAGCCAGAATAACCAGATCATGCTTGTCACGTAATACCTGACGGATAACTTCAAGGAAAGGCGTACCGATCATCACTTGTGCACTGGCATTAATTCCTTGCTGGTTCATGTCTTCAACCATTGCATTAATACGTTCCTGTTGATCATTGAGCACCAAATCCAGAAGTTCCTGTGGTGACATGATAGTAATTGCCATACTCACATTCGCAGGAAGATCCTTAACCACGGAAAAAACCGTCAAATGCGCGTCATTTTGTTTGGCTAGTGACACAGCTCGCTCCACAGCCCTGCGCTGTTTTACCTCAAAATTACAAACCAGGAGAATGTTCTTAAATCGTTTCATGATACCTCCGAATATTTCTACCATTCAGGTGATAAACAGTGATGCTAAAAACTATGATAAAAAAACTGAGTTTCTATAAACCCAGTTTAGCAATATAAAGTGCGAAAGAATATTCGAATATTTAATGCACTTAAACAGTAATTATCGAACTAGTTTTTTGCGACTGCCCTAAGCTGCAAGAAATACAAAAATCATTCCCAGCAGTAAAAAGAGAGTGATGTTGACAATCCAGTATCCCAATCGTTTTTCACCACTATCGAGAATGAACAATAACTTCGCCCAGGGCAAAAGAACACAAGTGTCACCCGACTCAATACGCCTGACATCAGGCTCATCCCCAGCAATAGTAGTAATCCTGGAACAAGGAGTAAAATAAAGGGGGAGGATAAAAAGTTCACCGGATCCATGATGATGCACTTGTAAATACCACAATAAGACCCAGTAAGAGAAACAGGGTAATTGCAATGGTCCAGCTTTGTAGAAAACGTTCACTGCTAGCCAATGTTTTTTTCCACCATACAGTATGCCAGAGACTGTCTGCTTTAGTCAGCCATGCAGCACGCATCTTGGGAAAGATCTCTGTTATCATTGTAGCAAACCAATTCACAACTTTCTCGGTCAGGCGTTTAACTCGCAAATTCAATTTATCTGTCTGCTTTTCATACACAACAGGATAGTGATACTTTGTCTGCAGCCAACCGATAATAGTCACCATTACAGACAGGCCAATAGCCATCAGAACGATAAAAAAATGAGCCAGATATTCGTACTGCCGCCATACAGCGGGTTCAGTCAGTCCCGTACCCAGTACAACAGCATATAATCCTGTGAAGAAGACAATGATATAGGCAGGCAGTGTTTTTAGTTGCGCCTGCATCATTGCGAATAAAATGGCGTAGAGCATAGCAACTACTCCCATGCTCTTGATGATCAATCCCAGAACGGGTGAGTTGATTTCGCCAAGGGGAAGCCAGCGCAAAGTCCCCAATAATCCCATAGCAATGGGAATACCTGCTATTAATAAAGCGATTGCTGGACGGGATGAACGAAAGGCCAGCGGCAGCCAGAAATGCAGTGGCCAGAACCCTGCTTTGGTTGCAAAACCGATGAGTACTATCGACAAATATAGGCCTGAGGAAGATGATACAGGCATTGCCTGCTGCACCGCCGCAAAACTCAGATCATCCGTTGTTGCCGCCGCAATCAATAAGGCTTCAAATAACACCAGATCAGCCAGGATCATGAAACCAAGATAGATGCGTCCAGCCCGCCGTGCTGTCACATCACCACCATCAACCAGCAGCCCGTAAAACCCATAACCCATCAATGTTGAAAAGGTAAAAAAACTGACTAAATCAATGCTGAGAATCAGACCAAAATTACCCGCCATAGTCAGCAGTATAAAGGTCGTGAGACGGTAACTCGCAGGTTGTTCAGAAGGTTTGTGTAAATATGTCAAGGCCGCAATCCAGAGTATGACTGACATGGCAAGAAACACTCGTGATATGTCATCTATACCCAATCCGAAACCCAACAACAACCAGGGGATCTCAACCGAAAAATCGACCGGCACAACCACTAAAACAATGGCAGGTAAGAGCGCAAAAAGACAAGGCCTGGAGAAACGCGATCGTAACGATGAAAATGCAAGAAATAAGGGTAAGCTCGGCAACGAAATCAGCATAAAAATACTTAAAAAGTTATTCATGGCAGATATTCCAGAGTAGTAATAAAACGCGCCCAATACAACGGACTGAATGGAGCTGACGCCAGCAAACCTATTACCAGTGTCAGAAGAGCAGTAAACAATGGCGGAACCAATAGTGCCCAGGCAGTTTCAACTCTGCTGTCATAAGAACGTTCAGCCGGCCAGGAATCAGGCGGTGATTTAAACCAGGCGGTATAAAGTATGGGCAGAAAATAAGCAGCATTAAGCAAGCTGCTGCCCGCAAGAACAACAAGAACCCAGTCCTGTCCAGCTTCCAGTGCACCTAATCCAAGATACCATTTAGTGATAAAGCCAGCCAATGGCGGCGCACCTATCATACCAAACGCACCCAGAGTGAATGCCGCCATGGTCCAGGGCATACGTTGTCCGACACCATTCATTTCGCTGATCTTATGAATGCCCAGAGTCTCTGCAAGATTACCGGCACAGAAAAACAGGGTGATCTTCATGACACCCTGGTGTACCAGATGAACCAGACCGCCAACAGTAGCAATCGGACCGGCGATGGCAGTACCCAGAATAATATAAGAGACCTGACTCACCGTGGAATAAGCCAGTCGGCGCTTTAAATCATCCTGAAATAAGGCACGCACTGAGCCATAGATAATCGTCACCGCTGCAATTACTGCAAGCGGCCCTGTAACACCGAGGCTGGCTGCCGTCTGAACTCCGTAGACATCGTAAACCACCCGCACAATGCCAAAAGCTCCGGCTTTCACTACCGCTACTGCATGGAGCAAGGCACTCACTGGAGCCGGAGCGACCATTGCCAGTGGCAGCCAGCCATGCAGGGGTACCAATGCGGCTTTAACACCCAGGCCGGCAATCAGCAGCACAAAGATAGTAATGAGTGATAACCGATGACTATCCACGAAGAGTGAAACAAAGCCCTGATAAGTAAATTCCAGTGTTCCGGTAATGCCATACAGCCATACTGTGCCTATTAACAACAAGGTGCCTCCGGCAACGGTGTAGATAAGGTAAGTACGCCCTGCTCGTCGTGCTTCTTCAGTACCGCGATGGATGATCAGAGGATAAGTGACCAGAGTCAGCAGTTCATAAAAAAGCAAAAATGTGATCAAGTTGCCTGCCAGTGCCACACCTACCGTTGCCGTTACACACAGACTGAAAAATCCAAAAAAACGGCTGCGATGAGGCGAATTTTCCAGATAGCCTATGGCATAAACAGTGGTCACCAACCAGAGGACAGTGGAAAGGATGACGAACAGCAGTGACAGAGCATCAGCACGTAAAACCAGATCCAATCCAGGCAGCATTGGCAATCGAATTTCGTAATGATGCCCGTTATAAACACCCCAGATCATCACGCCAACCAGGACCAGTTTGAATACCGCACCAATCAGATTCAAGGAAATACGAGTGGCAGTTCGTTCCTCCGGAAGAAAAAAAATCACCAGACCGACTAATAAAGAACTGAGCACAATCAGCAATGGTAATGCGGCATCCCAGTTCATTGCGTTATCTCCACAGCCAGTGGTAAACCTATGTCCATCAATGCCAGAGGCCAGGGAGCTAATAAACCTAATAAGACGGCCGCCAGTGCCAGTGCTAATGCCGTCCATTCCATACTAATGGGTACCGTACTTGTCTGCTGGGATAGTTCCGCCTGAGTAAATGCATAGCCCACCACTTTAAAAATATAGGCTGCCGCCATCAATCCACCCAGGATCAGAATGATGGCCCACCACCATTGACCCGTGCGCAGAGCGGCATCCAGCAGCAGCCATTTGGCGATAAATCCGCCACTGGGCGGCAGACCCATACTGCTGATACCTGCCAGGGCAAATGCGCTTAAAGTCAGGGGCAGACGCTGCGCCACCCGATCAAGATCAGCAATTCGATCATGACCGCCAAAACGCAAGATGTTACCCGCCGCCATAAACATCGCTGCTTTGGCCAGTGCATGGGACAATAACAAATAAAGAGCCCCCTTCCAGGCCATGGTGGTTGCCAGTGGAAAAGCCAGAAAAAGATAACCCAGTTGTGCAACTGTCGAATAGGCAATCAACATTTTCAGCCGGGTCTGCCGCAGTGCCTGTACACCACCCCACAGAACAGCGGCGGCACCGAGCAGGCCCAATAGCTGTCCCAATGAAGCAGAAGCTATGGGGAAAACCTCCAGCCACAGGCGCAGTAAAATATAAAACGATGCTTTTACTACCAGAGCGGATAATAGTGCACTCACGGGTGCCGGAGCACTGGCATGTGCAGGTGGCAGCCAAAAGTGAAGTGGGAACAAAGCAGTCTTGAGCAACAGACCGGCAGTCATCAGTCCCATAGCGGCCCACACTGCGGGAGATGGCTCTGCCCGAACAGCCAATATCGCAATATCGACAGTGCCGAAACTGTGATAGAGCAGTACAACACCGAGTAAATAAAACAAGGAACCCAATAAGCTGACCAGCAGATAGCGCATCGCCGCAGTCACAGCCTCTGCACCACCTGCGAGTGCCACCAGTGCGACCGCAGCCAGGCCCAGCAATTCCAGAGTCACATAAAGATTGAAAATGTCAGCTGAAAGAAATAAGGCATTCAACCCAGCCCACAGAAACATCCATATTGGCCAAAAAAAGATAGCCTTCTTTGATTTGAAATAATGGATAGAATAGATGCTGATCCCCAAACCCACCAGGGCAGTAATAATAAGCATCAGCAAACTCAGTCCATCGACGTAAAGTTCGATACCCAGAGGCGCACCCCAGCCACCAACCATATAGCGTTGTGCACCCTGCTCCATCACTTGCCAGGTCAGACCTGTCACACAGAGAACAATAGTCAACGCAGTGATCAAACCCAATGAAATGGAATACCTGGGCCATAAAAAACAGCTCATTGCCCCAAGCAATGGCAACAAAATAATCAGTATTATCCAGGGAATTTCAACCATGAGTAGAAATTCCAGACATTCTTCTACTCTGTCTCATCAGACAATTCATCAGAAAAGTCAGCCTGACCCGTTTCAGTTTGCACTCGCAACATCAGTGCCAAACCCAGAGCAGTTGCTGATACAGCAACAACAATGCCAGTGATCACCATAGCATGAGGTACCGGATCAGGTGCCACTTTATAAAGAGCAGCCTGAGTACGATCAGCCAGAGCCACCAACACCAGAAACACCCCACTGCCCATCACATTAATTGCCAGGATTTTACGCAGCAAATGACGATGGACAATCAGCGCATACAGACCCAGGGTAAAGAGTCCCAGGCCAGTGAGCGTATAGAGAAAAACCGGAGTCATTGTGACTCCCTATTTGTTAATTGTGTTGTTGGCCGGCCACCAAGAAACAGAGCCGCCAAAGTGAAGCCGATAGAGAGTGTAGCCGCAGCCTCAATGATCAGAATCAGCGCTCCGGCGAGCGGTGGTGGATATTCCAGCAACTGGCTTCCCACGACTACCAGTAACAAACCCACTGCCACGAACATCCCGAGACCCGCTATCAAAACAATGCGTAAAGACAATCCGGAAAAACGGCTATCAAAATGCCAATCAGACAGTAACAACAGCACTCCCGCAGCGCCTAACACTGAACCTGCCTGAAAGGCACCACCTGGTGCATGGGCTCCAACCCATAACAAATAACCAGCAACCAGGATAAGTAAAGGAACCATCAGTCGTGCAAGAATATCCAGCACAGGGCCAGGTAATGAATGTCGCCGTTCCGGGACATCACCGAGTGACCAGACCCCAATCAGAGCTAGCAGCAGCACGCCCATTTCCAGCAAAGTATCATAGCCCCGGAAATTAAGCAGAACGGCAGTGACTGGATTGCTCACACCGCTATTATCGAGATTATCCGCTACCCATACGCTCAAACCGGGAGCCTGTGATGTAAGTGTTAATACGGCATAAGTTAAACCACTCATCATCACAAACAAAAGTGCAATGAGCAAGAATCGAAAAGGCTGCTGTTGTTGATTTTGTTGATCGTTTTTAGTGATGATTTTTGAGTTCATGATCATTCTCATTGACTGCTTCAGTTTGATTTTTAGCTTTAAGTTTTGCCAGTGCAGACAGTAACAGAGCACCCGTCAGACCGGCACCAATAGCGGCCTCGGCTAAGGCGACATCAGGTGCTGCCAGGCGTACCCAGACCAGCGACATCAACAGTCCAAAAGCGATAAACAGCACAATGGCCCGAAATAATTCCTCACTCGCCAGTGCCTGCCATGCTAACCATAATACGCCAATGACCAGCGATACATCAAAAAACCACGTTAACAGGTTCAACGTGTCCATAATTTGATGCCTCTTTGTTGTGCTACTTTAGCAACCAGATGAGCAACACTGGCACCTGCGAGCAAAACCAATAACCAGATCAGCACCAGCTTACCTGCTACCGCCAGGGATTCAACCTGCAACACAAGGCCTGCGACTATCAATCCTAATCCCACATTATCGGCCTTTGTCAGAGCATGTAAACGAGTATAGACGTCCGGAAAGCGTAATAAACCAACCGTACCCGCCAGAAAAAAAAAGCCTCCGGCCAGCAAAAAAAATGTGGTAAAAATATCAATGGCTGACATGATTCTGATCCCCTTTTCCCCATACTCGCCGTACAAAAGCAATCGCCGTTACTGCTGCCAGCAGTGCAAACACCAGTGAGACATCACGTAAAGCCGGGCGCTCAAATGCCTGAGCCAGCAATAACAAACAGGCAACGGCAGTGGTACCGAATAGTTGGCCAGCAAGCATACGGTCAGCCAGTGTCGGACCACGCAAGACACGCCACAACCCTGCCATAAGGGTCAATAACAGGAACAGTGCCATACCCAGATACAATTTTTCCATGACGATAGACTCCTATACAGTGACAGGTGAAATAAATCCCTCCGGTTTGACAGCAAGTACCGAACAGTCAATCCGGTTAAGAATGGTTTCTGAGGTATTGCCCATGAAAAAACCGGGTAGTCCAGTCCGGCCAACCGTGCCCATCATAATCAGCTCAATTTGTTGTTCTTTAACCAATTCAGGGATCTTGTCTTTGGCAAACCCCTTAACCAGATGGATCTTTGGCTTGATATAATCTGCAACCTCTTTTCCTGCTTTATCAATAAAACCGGTCACCAATTCATCTAACTTATTTTGGTGCTTGATGCGTATTTCATCCACATAAGCATCAACATCAGCTTCCGACTGCTTTGCAAGGCCGGAGCGCAGGCTGCCTTCTCCATAAGCGTGCCAAACATGGACAACATGCCATTCACTGAATTCCGATAGTGCCAGGGAAAGAGACATCTGTATAATCTGCCCGTTAAGCGTATCATCTTCAGGTTTAGGATTGAATGGGTCAAAATCCACTGCGGCCAGTATTTTTTTGAAATAGCCTTGTTTGGACGATTTCATGAGCCAAACCGGGCAGGGACATTTTCTCAACAGGTGCATATCTGAGCTGCCCAGAAAGCGGTCCATGAATTTTTCTTCATCCACCGTTTTTATCACCAGATCCATTTTATGATTGAGAACTTCCTGAATGACTGCAATGAAAGATGGACCTGTCAGGATCTTGATAGATATCTGGATATTCTTTTGAGTCGATGTTATCAGGTTTTCAAGTTGCAATTGCTGGTTGTTCTTTATAGGGTCGTTTAGATCAGCCAGAGAAATACCATGAATTTTCTGACGGTATCCACCTGGCAGCTCATCCATTATTGACACCACAGTCAAATTAGCCTGATTATTTTCGGCTAACGTCACCGCTCTTGCAAAGGCATCGCTGCACTGAAATTCTGAATCAGCCACAAAAAGTATATGTTTAAAACGTTTCATGTTTTTCTCACTCTTATCAATAATTACTATTTATAACCAAAGTCAACATCCATTTTCAACCATTTTTTTCACTAGCCAGAGCCAACCCGAATATGTTTGCCACATGTGCTTCTATCACTTTCAACTCTGAGGCAAAATTACCAGTATGATCAAGAATATGAACACGAAGATAGTCGTCATCCAATTCAGTACTCAATGTCCCCGGCAGCAGGCTGACCGTATTGGCCATAAAAAACCTGGACATGCCTGGCGGCAACTGCCATTGATGGTCATACATCCCCGGAGAGATCGGCAGACGGGGATGCAGGGCTCGCATAGCAACATCAACACCGCCGTATAGAGAGCGCCAGAGAAAAAATGGAATAAAGCGTACGATGCCGTTAAATGACCAGGCACTTGGTGGTAGTAGTGTCACACTGACCAGCGTCGCAAAGAAGACGACTGGCACACCAACCAGCCATGAATTCATGGCACCATTCGTCAGTACCCACCATAACAGGGAAAAAAGAAGTGCACGCAACCATCCTTTTTGAAAAAAGACCTTTACTGTGTTCATATTTACAGAGCTCTCATAGTTGTCAATTCTCAATAAAATTTTTTATCATTGGTACTGACCATCAAATCAACAGAGTTAATCTATGGATACTCATTGCTCTAATCTGATCGGTGTAACAAAGCTTTCAGGTTTAACGGTAAGCACTGAGCAATCGATCCGGTTAAGCATTGTCTCAGCGGTATTTCCCATAATAAAACCGGGGATCCCAGTCCGCCCAAAGGTGCCCATCATAAGGAGATCAATTTTTTGATCTTTTGCAATTTCCGGGATCTTGTCTTTGGCAGGCCTTTAACCAGATGAAGTTTTGGTTTAAGTTGCTTAGCAATTTCTTTGCCATCTTTGTTGACAACTTCAGCCACTAATTGTTTTAAAAAATCATCTTGCTTAGCATGTATTCTTTCCACATAGGCGTCAACATAAGTCTCTGGTTGATAGGCAAGGCCAGAATGCATTCTGTTTTCACCATAGGCATGCCAAACATGTACAATGTGTAATTCGCTAAAATCAGACAACGCCAATGCAACAGACATTTCAAGGAGCTGATGGTTAAGTAAATCATCTTTGAGTTTATTATTAAAGGGATTAAAGTCCATCGCCACCATGATTTTTTGGTAGTGTCCCTGTCTGGATGATTTAATCAGCCAGACCGGACAAGGGCATTTCCTCAGCAAATGCATATCTGAACTACCAAATAATCTTTCTATAACACCGTCCTCTCCTGCTGTTTTTATAAGCAAATCTATTTTATTGCTAAGAACTTCCTGGATAAGTGTCAGAAAAGCGACACCAGTTAATACTTTGGTCTTGATCGGTATTTGTTTTTCCCCAATTGATGTCACCATTGCTTCAAGTTGAAACTGCTGTTTGTCCAATATGGCCTCTCGCAGCTTTGTCATGGATATACCCTGAGTTTCATCACTACTGTCTGTTGGAAACTCTTCCATAATTGACACCACAGTCAACCTGGCCTGATTGTGCTCAGCCAACATCACCTCACGCTCAAAGGCATCGCCACCCTTCAGTTCAGAATCAGCAACAAAAATTATATTTTAAAAGCGTTTCATGGCTTCAATTCACTCCGATCAGCAATTCATTGAGTCCAAACCGTTCTAACCCCCACTCCTACACACTATACATAGAATTCCCGGACATTGAAAATATAGCTTTTTATTCCAGTTCAACGGGAGTCACGAAACCTTCAGGCTTGACCGCCAATACTGAGCAATCTACCTGGTTGAGCACCTCTTCTGCGGTATTGCCGATTAGAAACCCCGCAATTCCTGTACGACAAACGGTACCCATGACGAGCAGATCAATATTCTTCTCAACGACCAGTTCCGATATACAGGCTTGTGGTTCACCCTCAATAAAGTGTACATAGGGTTTCAAATCAGTCACATCAGCCTGTTCCAACAGAGCATCAAAGTTGTTTTTATACAGAATCTTATCTTGCTCAATTTCTTCTTCAGTTAAACTCAGGTTGACTCCATAGTTGCCACCAAAGCTATTCCACACATGAGTTATATGAAATTCACCTTCTTCCTTTCGAGCCATATTGGCCGCCAGTTGCAGAATAAATGGGTTGAGTGAATCCTGCTGCAACATTGGACTCAGTGGGTCAACTGCGGCCAGTATACGAGTATAAGGCCAAGTTTGCGCCCGCTTGACCACCCATACGGGACAAGGACACTTTCGCATTAAATGCATGGAAGTGGATCCAAATACACGCATACTAATACTTTTTTCCTTCTCCGCTGTCAGGATCACCAGATCATGTTGTTGTCGTAATACCTCCTGAATAATCGCAATGAAAGGAATGCCTGTCGCCACTACTGACAGAGCATCAAGACCCTTTTTCTGTACTGGTTTTAATTGTTGTTCCAACCATACACGGCGCTCTGAAGTGATTGCCTTTATCACTGATGGAGGGGGCTTTTCTAAATAATTACGAAGTTTGGGATGTCTTTCAACCACAGAAATGAGTGTCAGACGTGCACCATTGCTTTCGGCCAGTAACACCGCCTTATTCAAAGTCGCAATGCTCTCCACCTCAGGGCTCAATACCAGAAGAATGTTTTTGAATCGTTGCATATCGTTCTCCTTCCTTTAATAAATATTTTTGTTTTAACTACAGACTAACAAAGAGTCAACACTTT
>CBDTVA010000028.1:0-14097 GCA_965363935.1 uncultured Gammaproteobacteria bacterium
TAATTTTACTTATTTGATCATACAATAACAAAAACATCAAGTGTTAAACACACCCCTATTCATGATGATAAATTAAATCATGCAGGGAAGCTAGCAAAGCTCGGATTTCGGTATAATCGTACATTAGCAGCATACGATAGTAATATCTTTGCAACTCTAGAATACAGACATTACTGGGATACTGATGATATTAATCCTGGCAATGATAAGGGTACATCATTTGATATTATTAATGTCTCAGGTGCTTGGGTATGGAAGAGAAATTCATCTTTATATCCTATTGTAGAAATAATGTATTCAACTGATATTGATCAATACCATGCGCTGAGTGTTGTACCAGAATTGATCTACAATATTAATCCTGCAATAGATATAAAATTTGGAATTCCTGTTGGAATTTCTGATGATGCAGATAAATAAGGTGTTCGATTAGGAGTTACAACGCGCTTTTGATGGGTTATATTAAACTATCTGCAGTTAATTTAACTGTTGCAACTGTGCAGTCTATTTCTCAGACGGTGAGAGAACTTGCATGTGATACTATTTTAGCTTTAGGTTGGCAATTCCTGAAATTAATGTATATTATTTGCAATCAATCAAATCGGTAATAAATTACAATGAAATCTAGTATATTCTTATACATTCTCCTGATGTCTTCCAATGTCCTTGCTGTACAACAATTGACCAATGACTATATTGGTAGTGAACGCTGCATTCAATGTCATGAAGGTGAATATCAGCAGTGGCAAAAATCTCATCATGCTAAAGCGATGTTGTTGCCAGAAGAAAAAAATATTCTAGGTGATTTTAATGATAAAGTGGTCACCTTTAATGATGTTGTTACCCGCTTTTCATCTAAAAACGGTCATTATTTTATTAGCACTTCTAATGCCTCAAATCAGCTAGAAACCTATCCGATTGCCTATACATTTGGGTATTATCCGTTGCAACAATATTTGATTGATATCGGTGATGGTAAGTTACAGGCCTTTGATATTGCCTGGGATAGTCGGGATAAAAAAGAGGGTGGTCAACGTTGGTTTAAATTGTTGCCTAATGAAAATACGGGACATGATAGTCAATTTCACTGGACTCGTCAGTTACAAAACTGGAACAGTCGCTGTGCTCAATGTCACTCAACGGGTTTACAGGAAGGCTATGATCCACTTAAACATCAATATAACACAACTTACGCCGAAGTGAATGTCGCTTGTGAATCCTGTCATGGGACGGGTAAACTACATGTCAAATTGATGAAGGAAAGAAAAGATAAACTGATTTCAGAAGAAGCAATTAAGTCACTTGATTCAGGCTTTAAAACCAATTTAAAACAAAGCCGATCATTTTATTTTACGGAGAAAGATTTGATTGCACAGGCTCTGGGAGAAAAAAGCGATGCTCAAATAAATGCCTGTGGAGGATGTCATTCGTTACGTCAGATAATAGGTGAACTGGATCCTTCCTATGATTACCATGATCAATATCTCCAACGTTTACTCGATGACCCTCTTTACTATGCCGATGGTCAGATCCAGGAAGAAGTTTTTGTTTTGGGTTCATTTATGCAAAGTAAAATGTATCAGGCAGGGGTCACTTGTACCAATTGCCATAATGCTCATACTGGAGAAGTAAAAGCTAAAGATAATACCCTCTGTGCACAATGTCATAAAGCCGATCACTATGATAGCCCAGAACACCATCATCATCAGGAAAATTCTGAGGCGGCTTTATGCATCAGTTGCCATATGCCAGCAACCACCTATATGGAAGTCGATGACCGAAGAGACCATGCATTTCAAGTGCCCAATCCGGCTCAGTCTTTTCTGAGTGGCAGCCCTGATGTGTGTAATACTTGTCATAAAGCCAGGACCAGTGAATGGGCCGCGACAGCAATTAATCAATGGTATGAACACAGTAAAAGAACAGGGGATGGATATGCTAGTATCAATGCTAAATCCAGAAACGGCGATATACTGGCGTTGGTCAATAGTGTTAAATACATAAATACCGAAAATAATCCCCCAATTAGACAGGCAACCGTATTATCACAGACTGGTAATATTCCCTCACGACTGACAATGGAGACGCTTATTAAACATTTATCGTCTGATAATGCACTGCTAAGACGAGGAGCTGCTTCGGCCAGTCGTGCTATACCATTACAACTTCGCTGGAAACTATTGAAAAATCATCTCTCCGATCCCTCTGCCAGCGTTCGTTATGAAGTGGCCAATCAGTTATCTGCCTATAATTCTTTTGCTGAAGGAGAAGATAAAAAAGCGCTGGAAAAATTGTTACAGGAATACAAGCAACAATTACTGCGCGTTCAGGATATGCCCGCTGGTCAAATGCAATTATCAACTCTGGCTTTGAATCAAGGTGATGTTGATGGCGCAAAAATAGCACTGGATAATGCCCTGGAGATCGAGCCAAATTTTGTGCCTGCACTGCTCAATCTGGCCGATCTGCTTCGGCGAATGGGTGACGACCAACAAACCAGAAAATATCTTGAGCGGGCGGTTAATATTGATCCTGACATGGGAGCTGCACAACATGCATTGGGTTTATACTGGGTTAGACAAAAACAATTAAACCGAGCTTTACCCTTTCTGGAAGCAGCGACTAAAACAGATGATCGTTCGCAGCGATATTTTTATGTCTATGCCATTGCACAAGAAACAAGTGGGGACATTGACAATGCCATCGAAACATTGAAACAGGCGAATCAACTCTGGCCGAACCAATATGATATTTTGCTGGTTTTGATTCAGTACCTGGAAAAATCAGGTAAAACTGAGCAAAGCTGGAAGTATTTGTCACTATTGTCGGCAATTGCCCCCAAGGATCCACAAGTAGTCAGACGAGTGAATCGCATAAAGCAATCAAAATAGAACGTCATTATTTTCAGGTTTCCGAATTGGGTACCAACATGAATGTGTGAGAAATGACACCGTATCCTGTATACCTTATTTAATATAATATATAACCTTCTTTATCAGTGCGAAATATAAAATTGAACTGGAGTTAAGATTATCTATGCCAAGTACTTTAACTATGCTTTGGTCAATGTGTGCATCTGTCTGTTTTATGTTAGGTTTTATACATCTGCTTTTCTGGTTTAAAAATAAACAGCAATACCTCTATTTTTTATCAAGTATAATGGCTATGAGTGCAGGTGTCAGTGCTTTACTCGAATTGACTCTATTGATTACAAAATCAGTCGACACTTATATTGAATTATTGCGATATGAAAATATGGCTATTTTTATGATTCTTATTCCGATGATATGGTTTGTTCAGTTGTATTTTAAAACAGGCCGAGCCTGGTTAGCTGTGACGATCACGGTCTTATGGAGTTTTGCAATTATTGTAAATTTCCTATCCCCTAATACTCTGACTTTCTCTGAAATTTATGAACTTAAGCAAATGAATACTTTTTGGGGTGAAACATTTTCAATACCCCGTGGTGAAGAAAATTCCTGGAAGATATTGGCTGATGTTTCTTCCTTGCTGATTCTATTCTATACGATTGATTCATCCTGGAGAGAATTTAAACAGAGTAAGCGCCATCACACATTGATTATAGGCGGTTCGATAGTTTTCTTTATCTTGTTTGCAGGTATTCATACACCTTTAGTTGACGCAGAAATTATTAGTATGCCTTATATGATCGGTTTCTCTTTTGTGATAATTGTTATTGCATTCAGCTACCAATTGGCTTCTGATGCTATGCAGGTTCAGAGTTACGCCCGTCAAATTGTAGAAAGTGAAGATAAAAGAATAAAAATGGAGAAACAGTTACAACAAACTCGAACTGAACTAGAACATCTGGCTCGAGTAAATCTGTTGGGTGAACTCTCAACAACACTCGCTCATGAAATCAATCAACCTTTATCTGCGATAATGAATAATAGCTATGCTATGAGACAATTTTTGGCTTCTAAGTCGCCAAATTTGGAGGAAATTAATGAAATAGTTGATGATATTATTCGAGATAATAAAAGGACAAGTGATATTATTCAGCGACAACGTGTTTTATTGAAAACGGGTAAAACTTCACGTGAGCCATTTGCAATCAATGATATCATTCAAGAAACGATTATATTTCTAAAATATGAGATTTCATTACAGAATGTTGTATTGAAATTACAACTGTCACATGATAATCCGATTGTGTACGTAGGGAAAATTGAGATACAACAAGTTTTAATTAATCTGATTCTTAATGCCATAACAGCGATGTCAGAAATAACAGAAGGTAACAAGTTAATTCTTATAACAACTCAACTATTGGGTGTGAATGAAGTATTAGTGAGTGTATCAGATGCTGGTAAAGGCATTAGTAAAGTCGAGATGGAAAAGTTATTTGATGCTTTTTACACGCGGGATAAAGAAAATAATATGGGAATGGGGTTGACTATTTCTCAACGTATGATTAAAGCTCATGGAGGAAGAATTATTGTAGATAATTCTCCAGAAGGTGGAGCTATTTTTAGTTTTAATCTTCCCTTTAAATCATTATCTTAAACACATCGACAGATAAATATGACTATCAATAAAACAAACTGCATTGTTTGTCTCATAGATGATGAGCAATCTGTCCGTAAAAGTATGGAACGACTGTTAATGTCTTCTGGTTTTATCGTACAGACCTTTAAATGTGCGGATGACTTTTTAAATCATCCATATAAAAACTCCTGTGGTTGTATTATTCTTGATATTGCAATGCCTGGAATCAACGGTATGCAGCTTCAGGAAATATTGATTTCTGAGGGGAGTCATATTCCTATTATTTTTTTGACTTCTCATGCGGATGTCAACCTCGGTGTTGAGGCAATGAAAAAAGGGGCGCTGGATTTTCTTATAAAGCCAATTGAACCTGATACTCTATTTCCAGTAGTGAAAAATGCATTGGCACAATGTCGCACTCGATACGACAATAAAATAGAATTCGATGAAATACAACAGAGGCTAAGCAAGTTAACCCACCGAGAAAAAGAGGTGCTGGATTGCATCATTGGCGGCGCAATTAATCGAGAGATTGCAGCAGACCTTCGTATCAGCGAGAAAACGGTGAAAATCCATCGTAGTAATATTATGCAGAAAATGAATGTTTCAAGCCCTGCAGAACTGGGTCATAAATGTGCAAAGTATGGTCTTGGTTCGAAAAAGTTATCATAATCAGCTTATGTGTTTTCCCCTCTTAAAATCAGTAATTTAGGACTAAAGCCCTATACATATTAACGAAATTATGAATTAAACTGTTTGTAATTAGCAAATAATATATCGTTTCGGCCGTGGTCTCGACGTATTGATAAGGATGATTTAATGAAAATAACTTTGAATTGTTACCTGTGCCACAAGTTCAGGCAGGATTACTTGGTGGTGCGGCACGTGCACAGGACCAGCGCGATACGGCTGCAAAACAACGGAAGCAGCAGACCACATACCAGCAGCAAGAACTGGAATTAGAAAGACAGCGCCTTGCTCAAGAGCGTATCGCTCTTGAACGAGAAAAGCTGCGCCTTGAGCAGACCAGGAAGTAATGCTGAACTATGAGACATTAACTCACCTCATGTAAAAGATAAATCAAGTTGAGTATTGTGAAAATGAGATTATTTCTCTATTTCAATCTCTTCAGAGGCTTCCCACATTGCTTTACAAGCTTCAATTCCATCTTCTGGCAGCCCTTTTTCAAAAAGGCGTCGAATAGGTACATGTAGTGGACTGGTCATAAAGGCAATCGCTGTGCTTGTTAAGCCCAATGGATTGACTGACAGTTTAAAATTATCAAAATGACCTGCCACTCCAACAGGAGTGGCCAAACTAAAAAATTCAGCTTTTTTTGCTTTGGGGGAAACTTTTACCTTAATGGTCTGATCTATAAAATTAGCTTCAGCTGTACCAGCCATTCTCATTTTAGTTGTATCAGCAAAAATAACGTGCTCTCTCATCATGCCCTTATCCAGCTTAAGTCTTGCGATAACACAATTAACCTTGGATTTATCATCTTTATCAGCATTTTTTAATAATGAACTCATGATATTAATCGCCCACATCTCAAACAAATCAGCATTCATAGCATTTGGTATCCAGGCAAAATCCAGATGCCCCTGACTGTTAGCAAGCAATGAATCCAGACTTTTTGCATTCAATGATGAGAGCTCAATATCTAAACTAATCAAGCCACCCACTTTACTTTTTGCATCAATACGTCTGGCTAAAATCCCATAATCAAAAGAGGTTACTTTTATCAGTAGTGCGATATCAAGACTTTCTTTTCCTGATGGATGATAAATTAGGCTAGCACTGGCATCACCCCCGGGCAGTACTAATTCATCGAGACTTAAATTTAATCGTGCATTTTTGATTGCCAATGATGCAGAACCACGACCCAGAGTATCTTTGCCTGATAATACACGTTCAACAAGCAGCTTAGAATTAACATCAAAACGGCTCAATGTTTCATAACTCAACAGCTTTTCAGGTATATCATTATTATTTTGTTCCTGTTCAGGCTTTGTTTCAATGGTGTCATCACTTTTATCCTCAGGACTCCACTCTCCTACATCAAAATTATTAATTTGTACCTGTTGACTCTTTAAATTCACTTTTAATAATGGTGGCTGAGCCATAGTATCAAAAAGCATATCTCCCTTTAACTGGCTATCTTTAACGCTTAAAAGAAGATTTTTTATTTTATATCCCTTTTTATTGCTTGTAAAATAACCTTTTAATTCATAGGGTCCTAATGGTGGCAAATCCATTTTAGTCAATAGATTTAAATCACTCAGTTTTTGACCTTTAAGTTGCATATTAAAACCCAGATTGTTGACATTCACTGATTTTGAAATAGTCGTTTTCAGCGTTAAATCGGTATTGTGGGTATTAATTTCTAGAATAAGCGGTGTTTTCAAATCTTGTCGGGTGTAATCGATAATGGGTGCGCCAGTGACATTAATCTTAATTTTTGATTGTTCGATCAGTCCATTTAGTTCAATCTGTACCGCTTTCTCAGGAGCGATCGTTATAGTGCCCTGCTTAATTTTTATTGGCAATTGACCACCCGTATTGGTGTCCGTCAGATTCAGATGGGCATTTTTCACTACCACTAATAATTCTGCCTTTTGTATAAGTTCAGAAAGACTCTCTCCCTGAATTTGGGCAGTCATAGTTAAATGTTCAGTCCCGGCCTGTAAACCATCCATAATTTCAAACCAGCTCAGAGTCGCTCCAATATCCGTTTTTCCTACTTCCAGGGAAGCTGTCAGTAAAGAATTCTTGCTCTGTTTTAATGCACCTGATAATTTAATATCAGTACCTGCAATATTCATATGCATTGTAAGAGGCCATTCCTGGTTCTTATCGCGTAAGACATCCAGTCCCCCGCCCTTTAATTTTACAGAAAATTCCTTATCGTCTAATTGACCATTAAAAACCATATCGATTTCTTTATCTGGCAATGCACTGCCTTCAAGCTTTTCTAAAATAAAATGAATGGATTTATTAAGAGCCTGGTCGGAATAATGAACATTAATCTTCTTAAAGATTATTTGTTTGATTGCTTCGAGATGAAAAAATGGAGTAATGGTTTCTGCTGCTTCAGCAGTTGGTTCTTGTTCTGCCTGGACTGTGGCAAGGTCAAAATTCCAATTTTGCACACCATTTGTATCACTTTCAAGATTTAATGATATTTCTTCTGCCGTCATGTCGGCAATATGAATCTTGCCAGAGAGTAATGATATCAGGCCAATTTGCAGACGCAAACGTCCAAAATGCAACATTTCTTTATCTGATTGCCACTTTTTCCCTTTTGGATTAGCAATTGAAACATTATCTATTTCCAGCGTTGGCCAGAGAGATGGTGTCAGCACAACATCTCCATTCATAGATAAATCTCTGTCCAATAGCTGCTCAAATGCAATTTCTACGGGTTTATTTAAATAATTAAGTTTTACTTTAATTTCTAAAGCAAAGATGACAACCAGGGCAATAGTCAGTATGAGTAAAAGGGAAACTAGTCCTTTAAACAGAAAAATAAACAGTTTTTTTATAAAAATCATAAAAATATCTCCATTAACATAGAACATTGTAGGGCGGTATTATTTAATAAAATAAAAGCTGCTCATGTCAGTGTTTCAGAACAGTATAAAAAAATTAATTACTTCAATTGACTACTTCCTACACCCCAGTGACTCAATACATTGGTTACATCAGAAAGACTGGCGTCCATAGATTGCAATCTGTTTATGTCGACAATCTTCAATGGTCCGCTAAAGGCGGTTGGAGCTGTGGGATGGAGTACGGTCGCTTTACCATTGCCATGCTCTTCGACAAGATAAACAAGTTCCCACACTCCATCAAAAGTTTGCAAGAGTGCAGGTTGAAAATTGTTTCCTGATTCCTGGAAAAAACCCTGAGTCATTTTCTTAAGTACAGAATAGAGTGGCAGTCGGTTTAGAGTCACTTTTTCCAGCCAGCAACCCAGTCTGCGGCCGATGACTGACGAGGCAAAGAGACCAATAATAAAGGAGATGACAATGAGCAGTATCACGGATAATTGGATGCGCTCTCGGGGGGTATCAATAGCTTCAGTTGACAATAGCTCAATGATGGGTAGTAATAGAACTTTTACCAGATCAAGAATTTCACCGAGCATGAGATAAAGGAGCAAAATGGGCAGTAAAATAAAGAAACCACCCAGAATGGTTGTTTTCAGGAAGGAATAAATTTGTTGCATAGGTAATAACCTCAATCTTGTGAATTTATAAGTGTAATGTTAGCTATTGTTGATCGATAGGTGATGCCCGGAGTGACAGAAATTAAGCAAGTAATATTTTCTTAAAAACTAACCGCAAGACCAATAGAAAAACCAGAAATATTATTACCCAAGACATGTCGTGCCGCAATTCGAGTTCGTGTCACAATGACATTATATGCACTTGAATCCACTTCAACGCCCAGTCCTATAGCCCAGTCCAACTGAACTCAGATAATCAAAACCCAGCACTCCTTTTTGAGAACCAAAAAAACCTGGAATGAGCACCTTCTACAACATATCGCAAAGGGCGTTAATAAAAACCATTTATATGTTGATAACTAGGATAAATAAAAAGTGATATAAAATCTAATCATATTTAAAATATCTAATATGTCTACGCATAACCCGGTATAGAGTATTAAATGCTTTCAGGAAATTATAGGTATTATAAATATAGGACTAAAGCCCTATAGATTTTTTTTTGTGCATAAACTATTCTGTGTCGATAAAAAATTTCAATTGGTATCCAAAACTAATTGCTAATATTTTGCGAAAAAAATAATCAACCAGTAAAGGAAGAAATATGAATTTGAATTTGAAATCTCTGCTCATTATGGGAGTAGTAGCTTTTGCGCAATGTCTAGCTCTCCCGTTGCAGGCGGCTCAGGAGAAAAAACCGAATATCCTTGTCATATGGGGTGATGATATTGGCTATTGGAATGTCAGCCATAACAATCGTGGTATGATGGGTTATAAAACGCCAAACATCGATCGTCTTGCCAATGAAGGACTGAGCTTTACTGATTACTACGGCGAGCAAAGCTGTACTGCCGGACGTGCAGCGTTCATAACGGGCCAACATCCCGTCAGAACCGGTTTAACCAAAGTTGGTATGCCTGGTGCGACACAAGGTCTTCAGAAAGAAGACCCCACAATTGCTGAGATGCTTAAACCACTTGGCTACGTAACTGGCCAGTTCGGTAAGAATCATCTTGGCGATCGAAATGAATTTTTTCCTACTCTTCACGGCTTTGATGAATTCTACGGTAACCTTTATCACCTAAATATAGAAGAAGAACCAGAATTAGCAGATTTCCCTAAGGGTGAAATGCGCGATAAAATCTCTCCCCGTGGTGTGTTCAAATGCGTTGCCACCGACACTTTTGATAAAACCGAGGTTCCTCGTTTCGGACCTTGGGGCAAACAGTCCTGTGAAGATACCGGTCCGCTGACTAAAAAGCGTATGGAAACTGTTGATGGTGAAATCCTTGTTGCCACAAAAGATTTTATAAACCGTGCGCACAAAAACGATAAGCCATTTTTTGTCTGGTTCAACGCAACTAGAATGCATGTCTTCACACATCTCAAAGAAGAATCGAAGGGTGTGACAGGGCATGGCCTTTTTCCAGATGGCATGGTCGAGCATGACGGACATGTCGGTGAACTATTGAATTTTCTTGATGAACTCAAGATAGCAGACAATACCGTTGTCGTTTACTCAACCGACAATGGCGCAGAAGTTTTTACCTGGCCTGATGGTGGTACAACTCCGTTTCATGGTGAAAAAGCAACAACCTGGGAAGGTGGTTTTCGAGTTCCAGCGGTCGTTCGCTGGCCTGGAAAGATACCCGCTGGTAAAATAGTCAATGGCATTGTTTCGCACATGGACTGGATGCCGACACTTCTGGCAGCAGCAGGCGCAGACAACGTTAAAGAAGAATTGTTGAAAGGCACCAAAGCTGGAGACAAAGAATTTAAGGTTCATCTTGATGGCTATAATATGCTCGACTACTTCAAGACTGGCGGTGAAGGTGCCGGACCAAGATCAGAAATTTATTACTTTACTGATATCGGTAAACTCGCTGCTGTACGACATAATGACTATAAGGTTCATTTCATGATCCAGGAAGCTCATGGCTTTGATGTATGGAAAAATCCCTACACTGAACTTGGATGGCCTTCCCTCGTTGATCTGCGTGCCGACCCATTTGAGCGTGCAATGCACGAATCCATCGGTTGGGGCTTATGGTCAACCAAACGTATGTATGCGCTGAGTGCAGCGGCTGTTGTGGCACAGGATTTTCTAAAAACCTTCCTGGATTTCCCACAGCGCCAAATGCCAGGTAGTTTTAACGTTGACAATATTATGACTCAATTAGAAGCTGTTCGTGCAGCTGGACAGTAATTTTTTATAACTCCAAAGATTCGACTGACGAATGCTGTGTTTATTGCTTACGTCAGTCGATCCTCCTCAGGCTAAAACGGAAAACAACAATGAGAAAGACACTGAATGTTGTCTCTTTAGTTATTTTAAGCATGCTTTTACTTGTCATATCCCCAGTAATTTATGCCGAAGAAAAAGGCGGTGGCGACTTACGTGCTTCTGCACAGAATCCTATTAGTTCCATGGTTAGTCTGCCACTAAAACTCACTGCAGATCAGGGAGCTAAAAATGGCAATGGAACCATTCTAAACATCAATCCAGTCATACCTGTTACGGTGGGTGATTGGAATCTTGTCAACCGCGCCCTGATTCCACTTGCTCATGTGGATGGTGCGATACCGAGTGCAAATAATCCCAATCCGCAAGGAGGTTCCAGTTCTGCCAGTGGCCTTGGAGATATTAACTATTCGCTCTTCTTTTCTCCGGTCAAATACGACAAAGTGATCTGGGGTGTTGGCCCATCCATTAATTTACCAACAGCCAATGATGATCAGCTGGGTAGCGGTAAATGGAGTGCAGGACCTACTGCTGTTGCACTGATGCTGCCTAAATGGGGAAGCATGGGTATACTTGGCCGTCAACTTTGGTCATTTGCGGGGTCTTCGAGGCGAGACGACGTCAATCAGACATTAATTGAACCCTTTGTTAATTATAACCTTAATGATGGCTGGTATTTGATTACCGATCTCGTTATTACCGCCAATTGGGAAGCAAAATCAAAGAATACCTGGACAGTTCCACTGGGCGGTGGTGTCGGTAAGCTTTTTAAAATTGGCGATCAAGCAGTTAATGCAAAGCTTGAAGCCTATTACAATGTTGAAAAACCCGATGGCGCTCCAAACTATTCAGTCAGTTTCCAGTTCCAGTTGTTGTTTCCAAAATAGCTTTTGATGAACTGAATTTCAATAAGATTTGATTTTCGCCATTAGAGAACAATTAATTATCTATACACAATGAAAAGTATAAAGGAAATATAGTGTGAACCATCATCGCTCAATAACAGATAACCCAAAAAATACTCATATAAAAGAACTTTACGCTATTGGTGTGATATTCATTCTGTTTCTTTTACTGATGTCGAATTCAGTATTTTCAGCTGAAAGGACTGTTGAATTTAAATCATACAAGGAGCTTCTTAGTCTCTTTGATAAACTCAATTATACAGAAAAACGTTGGGATGCGGGTCTACGGGAAGTTCCCCGAGTCTACTTGGGTCGTATGCCTACTCGCTGGCGCAATAAACACTCAAAAGAAGTACAGACCAAGATTAAAAAAGAGGTGTTTTTCCGTGTACTTGCACCACTGATTTTGCGTTCTAATGAGCTAATTATGAAAGATCGTGAGCAATTACTTAAAGTAGCAAATAATGATGATCTCAGGATGCAAAATCAATCCTGGCTACAAGAGCTGGCCATCAAATATAAAGTGATAAAATCATCTGCTTCAGATTTAACGTCCGAACAGATGACGGAATTAAAAAGTCGAGTGGATATTGTTCCACCGTCTTTAGCTATGGCTCAAGCTGCTGAAGAAAGTGGTTGGGGTACTTCTCGCTTTGCTGATTTAGGTAATGCAATGTTCGGTCAATGGACCTGGGGAGACAAAGGAATAACACCAGAAGCGCAAAGAAAGGGTAAGGGGAATTATAAAATTGCCTCTTTTGAAAGACCGCTAGATTCTGTGATGGGCTATATGATGAATTTAAATACCCATGCCAGTTATAAATTATTGAGAAAAAAACGGGCAATGTTGAGGAGTAACAATAAACCAGTGACAGGATTAGCGTTGACCGAAACGCTGGCTAAATATTCTGAAAGAGGTCTGGATTATGTTAAATCTTTAAACTCGTTGATTTCTTATAATAAATTGAGCCAAATTGATGAGGCTCATTTGAATGATAAGGAAACCATTATTCTTGTTCCTGTAGGTGATGGGGCTGAATAAAATTTTTGAAACAATTAAAAATCGTTGTTATGTTTAATCTGCTGTTTATTCATAGCACTTATGCAGGATCATTTTTTGATCAGTTTTTTGATCCACTGGATGGGTAGTTTGATACCAGCAACTGGCTGTTAAGTAATGAAGGTTTTTTGCCAGTACCTATTATTATTACTGAACCGGCAGTTGGTACGGGGTTTGGTATGGCTGCTATGAGATATCAGGGGATGATATGCTTCTGACTGAGCTGGAAGCTCGTTGGAATATTAATACGCGCTGGAGTGCTGTGGGCTTTACTGGTGTGGGACGTGCCGAAGATGAAATGAGTGATCTATTCAATAGCGATGGTGGCACACAATCAACTGTGGGAATTGGTGGACGTTATCTCATCGCCAGAAAAATGGGTATGTACGCTGGTATTGATGTAGCCAGAGGTCCGGATGAAACCGTTTTTTACCTTCAGTTTGGAAGTTCCTGGAAATAATGAAAACGATATTATCTACTTTTAAATCTTTACTATGAATATGAAGAAAGTACAGTGAATGAACAATCAGATTCTGTGGTAACTCCTGTCTTAGATTGGCAGTTCAAATTGGGTATATTCCTTTTCATTCTCAGTATTATAGTGCCGGTAGCAGGTATATTGATGGTGTCGTCACTTGATCTATCGACTACGAAAACAGCTTCAGTAACAGGTGGCTTACTAATAATTGGTGATTTAATTGGCTTTATTGCCATCGCAGTTATGGGAAAACCAGGCTATCTTTATATTAAGAATTGGATTTTTTCTTTTTTGAAACAATATGGACCTCCACAGCGGGTTAGCCGTAGTCGTTATTACATTGGGCTGGTGATGTTTTGTATACCAATACTGTTTGGCTGGCTATCGATCTATGTAAGCGATTACATCCCAGGTTTTTCTCAGAATGCACTTCTTTATGCGATTATTGGTGACTTACTTCTTATAGTGAGTCTGTTTGTGCTCGGCGGTGATTTTTGGGACAAAATACGGGCGCTATTTGTTTACGATGCTGATGCGCGTTTCCTCTAAATATAACACGGTCTTTCCCATAGTTTTTATGCAAGTGATTTATAGCGTTCTTAGAATGGCTTTGCCGGTAGGGTGTGATCCGGCTCCCTCTCTGTAAAAGTGAGATTTCATGCAACCATTGAT
>CBDTVA010000029.1:0-14087 GCA_965363935.1 uncultured Gammaproteobacteria bacterium
CTGCTCTTAATAAGAAAGCAGGAATCCTCTTGCTTTAGCTGGAGGAGGAAGTCAAGTGATTACTGTGGCTTCAGTGCGGCCAGTCAATTGCTCAAGTTGGCTGATTTCAAGGGAAAGATCAATCAGTTCACTGAGTGCTGCCTGAGTTTCCTGAGTCATTTTGTCGCTTTCAGTTTCATAGCTTTCGTAATAGATGCGTAAGGTGGCGCCACTGGTTCCGGTACCGGAGAGTCTGAACACCATTCGTGAGCCATTGCTATAACCAATGCGGATCCCCTGATGTTCACTGACACTCTTATCAACCGGATCGGTATAACAAAAATCATCACTATAGCTGACCGTTAAAGAACCCATTTGTGTACCCGTCAGAGTTTTTACCTTTTCTTGCAGGCCAGCCATTAATTGATTGGCGGCATCCGTATCTACGGCTTCATAATCATGGCGTGAATAATAATTACGACCGTATTCCAGCCAATGTTTGTGCACAATATCTGCAACCGATTCCTTTCTGGCGGCGAGAATATTCATCCAGAAGAGCACCGCCCATAAACCGTCTTTTTCACGGATATGATTTGAGCCGGTACCAAAACTTTCTTCTCCGCAAAGGGTGACTTTATCGGCGTCCATTAGATTACCAAAAAATTTCCACCCGGTTGGGGTTTCATAACTGTCAATGGCCAATTTTTTTGCCACCTGATCGGCCGCCTGACTGGTTGGCATAGATCGGGCAACGCCAACGACTTTATCTTTATAGGCTGGAATCAGGTCGGCATTGGCTGTCATAATAGCCAGACTGTCGCTGGGAGTAACGAATATATGCTTGCCAACAATCATATTGCGATCGCCATCACCATCCGATGCTGCACCCAGATCCGGAGCTTGTTGCGAAAACATAAGTTTTGCCAATGTGTGCGCATGAACCAGATTAGGATCAGGGTGACCACCGCCAAAATCCATTTGAGGAATACCATTAATCACCGAACCTTTGCTGGCCCCAAGGCTGTTTTCGAGGATTTCTGTTGCATAAGGACCTGTTACAGCATGCATGGCATCAAAACAGAGGGTGAATCCGTCAGCGATCATGGCTCGGATGGCACTAAAATCAAATAATTGTTCCATTAATTGGGCATAATCAGCAACAGAATCAATTATTTCAACCCTCATGCCGTTGAGTTCAGCGCTCGACAACTGACTCAGGTCAATATCATTTTCATCACTCAATGTCTGGTATTGGCTGATTTCTTTAGTTCTGGCATAAATTTCATCGGTGATTCTTTCCGGGGCGGGACCGCCATTGCCGGTATTGTATTTGATGCCAAAATCCTCATCTGGTCCACCCGGATTGTGGCTGGCTGAAAGAATGATACCACCATGAGCCTGATGCTTTCTAATTATAACGGAGGCTGCTGGTGTTGATAAAATGCCATTTTGCCCGACAAGAACCTTGCCAAAGCCGTTGGCTGCAGACATTTTCAGGATGATCTGTATGGCCTCAAGATTAAAAAAGCGTCCATCTCCACCTAAAACCAGGGTTTTTCCCTTAAAATCACCAATTGAGTCAAAAACTGATTGCACAAAATTTTCCAGATAGTGGTTTTCCTGAAACTGACTGACTTTCTTGCGAAGTCCTGAAGTCCCGGGTTTCTGATCATCAAAGGGGGTGGTTGTGACAGTCTTTGTTGGCATGGTAAATTCCTTAAAACTTTTTATAAAATCTTTATAATAAATAAAACAGGCAAAATAATCCTCAATAATTAATACCTTAGCAATGATTTTCAACCTATTTAGGAGAAAAATTGTATCTCATAGGTACTTATTCCACTTACTCTGGACAAGGCTATATTAACTGATTCACACAAAGTATTCGACAATCCCTTGAAAGAGTTAAATTAGTCCCCACATTTTTTAACATTATTTCTATTGTTTGATTTTATACTAAGGGGAACATGAATGAGTGTTGAAGCACATAAAGAAACATTGGGCTTTCAGACAGAAGTGAATCAATTATTAAAATTGATGATTCATTCGCTGTACAGTAACAAAGAAATCTTTCTGAGAGAACTGGTTTCCAATGCATCCGATGCTATTGATAAATTGCGCTTTGAAGCTATCAGTGAAAGCAAACTGTATGAAGATGATACAGAACTTAAGCTCATGCTGTCTTTTGACAAAGACGCCCGTACGATCACTATTTCAGATAATGGTATTGGTATGTCACGGGACGAGGTAGTGGAGAATATTGGTACTATCGCGAAATCCGGTACCCGGCAGTTTTTAGATTCATTGACCGGTGATCAAAAGAAGGATGCTAATGCCATTGGACAATTTGGGGTAGGTTTTTACTCTTCTTTTATTATCGCTGATAAAGTCACATTGCGCACCCGCCGTGCAGGTGCCTCCTCAGAGCAGGCTGTTTTATGGGAATCAACCGGTGAGGGTGAATTCAGTATAGAAACCACTAATAAAGAAAATCGCGGTACTGAAGTTACTTTACATCTAAAAGAAGGCGAACATGAGTTTCTTGACGGTTTTCGTCTTAGAAACATTGTGCGCAAGTATTCTGATCATATTACCGTGCCGATTGAAATGCTCAAGGAGGCTACGCCGTCCATGGAGGAGCCAACAGCCGAGGGGGAAGACGAAGCTGATAAAGAGGCAGAAGAAATCATTGAGTATGAAACAGTTAATAGCGCCTCAGCCCTGTGGACTCGTGCAAAAAACGACATTTCTGATGAAGAGTATACCGAATTTTACAAACACGTAGGTCATGATTTTGAAGATCCTCTGGCTCGTTCTCATAATCAGGTAGAGGGTAAATATGAATACACTTCATTACTGTTTATCCCCAAACGTGCTCCATTTGACCTCTGGGAGCGGGATCGTCAACATGGTATCAAGCTTTATGTTCGCCGTGTTTTCATTATGGATGAAACTGAAAAACTAATGCCTAATTATTTACGTTTTGTGAAAGGTATTATTGATTCCAATGATCTGCCGTTAAACGTATCCCGTGAAATTCTGCAAAATTCAAAAGTTCTGGACAGTATCCGTTCCGGTTCAGTAAAAAAGATACTCTCTGTGTTACAGAAAATGGCTGATAATGATCAGGATAACTACAAAGTTTTCTGGAAAGAATTTGGCCGGGTTATGAAGGAAGGTCCGGGCGAAGACTTTGGCAATCGAGACAAGATTGCCAAGCTGTTACGCTTCTCCAGTACTCATGATGATAAGGAAGAACAGGAGATTTCTCTGGATGACTACATCTCCCGTATGAAAGAAGGTCAAAAAGACATCTATTATATTACAGCTGACAGTTTTGCTGCTGCGAAACATAGCCCGCACCTGGAAGTGTTCCGTAAGAAAGGCATAGAAGTGATGTTATTAAACGATCGGGTTGATGAGTTCCTGATGTCTTCGCTGCCGGATTATGATGATAAACCCATTAAGTCTGTTGCCCGTGGAGAACTGGATCTGGGTGATTTGGAAGATGAGGAAGATAAGAAAGAACAGGAGAAAACTCAGGAAGAATATAAAGATTTCCTGGAAAAAGTCACTAAATCTCTGGGCGATGAAGTCAAAGAAGTACGTATGACCAATCGTTTGACCGATTCTCCAGCCTGCCTGGTTACCGGCGAACACGATATGAGTGCTAACCTGGAACGCCTGTTAATGCAGGCCGGACAGGATGTGATGGGGCATAAGCCCATTTTTGAGCTTAACCCTGAACACCCACTGGTGAAACGCCTGAGTAAAGATGCTGAAACTGAGCGTTTTGACGACTGGACTCGTATTTTATTTGAACAGGCGCTGTTGAGTGAAGGCGGTCAACTGGCCGATCCTGCAACATTTGTCAGCCGACTCAATAAAATGCTGCTGGAACTGACCAGCTAAAAGCAGTCTGAGTCCATCAATATCCTGAGCCATTGACTGCAATGTTAAAAAATTTGCAGTCAATGGTTTTTCGGATCCAGTTTCAGCTAATTTGTAATTTTCAATTCTAAAGCGAACAGTGGTTATTGTGTATGGAAAAAGCCATGGATGAAGCAATCCCTGCATATCAGCAATTTTTGGTCAAATCACAACAGACTCAAATGCAACAATAAATACGTTCAAACTCATTATTTAAACAACAGTTAGAAATCATCTGTAGTTAATCTTTAGTTAATCTTTAAAGATGTTCTATAATTGGTGTATTATCTCAGAACAAGGTTAAAGTACAAATAAATTCTCAGCTTTACAATCTATTTTATCATATGAATCAATGATGCTTAATATTTGTTGTTTAAAAACAGGGAGTTCTCGCCTGTTTAGTACTTTTGGATTTATCTGTGCCTTGATCTTTGTGCTGGGGATGCATGATGTTCAGGCCAAAGACTGGATATATACCACAAGCGAAGGAGATACCTTGTGGGATTTCAGCAAGAAATACCTGCATCACGTCAAATATTGGTCAAGTATTCAGAAAATCAATAATGTAAAAAATCCACGAAAACTCCAAATCAACACCCATTTACGTATTCCCCTGAAGTGGGTCAAAGTCAATCCGATAGCTGCAAAAGTCATCGCCTTATATGGAACCGTTGAACTGATTGGTTCTGAAAATTCACCGTCCAGCGTGGTTAATACAGGAAACCTGATTCACCTTGGCGATGTTCTTAAAACAAAAAACAATAGCAGTGCAGCGATAGAATTTGCTGATAAGAGTCGCATTACTGTCCATGAAAACAGCCAGGTTATTTTTGATCATCTGACGGCCTATGGTGATTCAGGTATGGTTGACTCTCGCCTTCGATTATATAAAGGCCGGGTTGATAGCAAGGTACATCCGGCGGTGGGGGCTGGTTCGCGTTTTGAAATTTATACCCCCTCAGCGATCACTGCGGTACGGGGAACTCAGTACCGAATCAGTTCGGATCATGAAAACAGTTCGTCCACTCTTGAAGTATTAGAGGGCAGGGTGGTTATTTCTGCTGCTAAAAAAAATGTGCTTGTTGCAAATGGTTATGGTTCTAAAGTGGATAAAGGTAAAGCTCCCATAGCGCCACGAAAATTGTTGAAAGCACCTGTTTTAAATGAAATGCCTGAAAGAATAAGACAAATAAGCTGGCCTGTCAGATGGTCAAAAATCAAATCAGCCAGGCAATACCGTGTGGAAATTTCCTCCGAAAAAAATTTTACTACGATCAGGTGGGGAAAATTAATAATGTCAAACCAGTTCCTCCTGCCTGAACTGGAAGACGGCATTCATTACATCCGTATTCGTGCTGTTGATAGACTGGGCATTGAAGGCCTGAATACACAGGTTGAAATTATCATGGATGTGCATCCCCAGCCTCCCATCTTAATAAAACCTCTTCAGAATCAAGTTTTGTATGGCGATAAAACCCGTTTACAGTGGACGGAATCTGTAGAAGCAGAAAATTACCAATTACAGTTAAGCACCGATGAGCAGTTTTTATCACTTGTCCAAGAACAGGAACTAATACAAGGCCATGCTTTTGAGTTAACTCATTTAGCGGTTGCAAAGACATACTACTGGCGTGTGGCGAGTCTTGCCAGGGACGGTGAACAGGGTCCATTCAGCCCGGCGAATAAATTTAATGTAAAACCGGTCCCGCCACAACCGGTCACTGAGCTAAAATCTGATGACACTCATATCACTTTGACCTGGCAGGATGCAGGTCCGGAACAGGTTTATCAGGTTCAATTAGCTGAAGATCCTGCTTTCAGACAACGGTTACTGGAGGATACACTACTCAACCCTGAACTGGTTATTGCACAGGAAACTCTAATGGTGCGGTATTTCAGAGTTCGGGTGGTGGAAAAAGATGGTTATAGCGGAGCATGGTCTGGTACTCAAAAAATTGCCCCGTTACCAGATGACACCTGGTTATATTTTTTTATTCCGTCAATTTTACTGGCCCTGTTCATTTAAGACGATAAGACAAAATGATACAAAAGTACTGGCGAAAAGTATTACTCGGTTTTTCTTTGTTTTTGGCGTTTTCCTTCTTGTTCTTCAGTGGTTTTCTGGCCAGAGTAGATTCTGTTCTATATGATAATTTTCTTCTGCAGATGAACTTCGGGTCTACAGAAGAAATATTAATCATTAAAATTGATGATAAAAGCTTATCTGCTCTGGGACGATGGCCATGGTCACGAAACACGCATGCAAAATTACTCAATATTTTAACAGACGCACAAGTAAAAACGGTTGGCTTTGATATATTGTTTGCTGAAGCCGACCAGTCTGATCGCCATGCTGACTCGCTTTTTGCGCAAGCCATTGCCAGAAATGGCAATGTTGTTTTAGCCGTCAGTCCGGAAAATTATTACAATACTCAGCAGGTAGGGGAAGTGTTACCCTTATCCTTATTTGCAGAACATGCATTAGCTCTTGGACATGTGGAATTACATCTGGATAGTGATGGAATCTGTCGTAGCATCTATCTTTATGCGGGACAGGGTTCTGCTCATTGGCCCGCCTTTGGATTTGCTCTGGGGAAAAATTCCAGGCTACAGAGAACTACCATACCCGATTCACTCACAATAAATTCCTCTGATGAAGCTACACAATGGCGGCGCAACAAGAAATATTTAATTCCCTTCGTTAACTCATCTGAGAGCATCAATTCAGTCTCCTATATTGATGTTTTAAACCACCAGGTCACAAAACAAAAATTAAAAGATAAAATTGTCTTAATTGGCGCAAGTGCTTCAGGTTTAGGTGACATCATAGCAACACCTTTTGGTATCAGCCACCGGCTTATGTCAGGCGTGGAGATCAATGCCAATGTGCTCGCAGGTTTGTTGAATAACATTGAAATTATCAAACTGCCTGACTGGCTTTACATTTTATTAACTTTGTTTGTGGGGGCTGTTTTTTATTGGCTTTTGTGGGTGTCAGGTAGCAAATATGCTCCTGTTATTTTATTCTCAGGCATTATTTTTGTGCTGCTGCTCAGTGGTGTATTACTGGTGACTCTGCATATCTGGTTTGCACCGGTTTTATTATTGCTGGGTCTAAGTCTTGTTTATTTTTTCTGGAACTGGTTTCAGCTGTATACTTCTACGCATACTATTCAAAAATTGCATCATCATATTCATTATCATTCCCGCTATGATAAGGTAACTGCCTTACCGAATAAAAAGCTGCTGCAAGAATTTATACAGCAGGCCATTCATGACAATAGCACCAGTGGTTTACTTATTATTAATCTTGGACGATTTAAAACACTTAAAGATCGTTTTGGTTATAAAGCCAGTGATAATGTGCTTAATATAGTCACGGCACGAATAAAAAAAGCC
Organism: uncultured Gammaproteobacteria bacterium; assembly: GCA_965363935.1. GTDB lineage: Bacteria > Pseudomonadota > Gammaproteobacteria > GRL18 > GRL18 > CBDTVA01. Next base: position 7,309 of record CBDTVA010000029.1, read on the forward strand.
ATACGTCAGGTGGATAAAATTGCCCGTCTGGATGGTGGTGAGTTCGCAGTCTTTATGGGAAAAATTGAGGACGATCGGGCTCTGCATAATTTTGGTGCAAGGATTTTGCAATCCTTACGCCTGACCTTTGCTTTAGAAAACAGAGAATTTTATTTACACCCGAGTATTGGTATTGCCATGTACCCTAACGATGGAAATGATGCAGAGGATCTGTTTAATAATGCTCTGGCTGCTATGCATCAGGCAAAACGGAATAATAGTCGTGATGTGTATTTTTTTTCACACACTGTGAAGAATGATTTGCACAAGCAGCTTGATTTAGAAGATGATCTCCATAGTGCTTTGTTACATAATCAATTTGAGGTTTATTATCAACCGCAGGTTGATGCAAAGACAAGTCAAGTGGTTGGTTTTGAAGCCTTATTGCGCTGGAATCATCCTGACAGGGGATTGGTCTCTCCCTGTGAATTTATACCTTTAGCCGAACATACTGGGGATATAGTGGCTATCGGATACTGGGTATTGGAAACGGCATGTCAGCAGGCAAACATCTGGAAGAATCAGGGGTTTTCCAGTATCAGGATGGCTGTCAATCTGTCTCCGATACAATTTTCCCAGGAAGACTTTGTGGAAAAAATAACTAAAATTATTCGCAGCTCAGATTTTCCAGCCGAGCAGCTTGAACTTGAAATTACCGAAAGCATGTTAATAGATGATCTGGATAACGCAGTCTATACCATTAAGAAATTTAATGAGCTTGGTATTAAAATATCAGTAGATGATTTTGGCACCGGATATTCATCATTAAACTACCTCAAACGCTTTTCCATGGACAGGATTAAAATTGACCAGAGTTTTATTAATGACCTTGGTACTAATTCTGGTAGTTCTGAAATCATTTTGTCGATTATAGATATGGCACATCGTCTTAATATAAAAGTCATTGCAGAAGGTGTTGAAAATTCCTTACAGCAGGAGTTTTTAATTGACCACAAGTGTGAAGAACTTCAAGGGTTCTATTTTAGTAAACCCCTGTGTGTTTCAGGGATCGATGCGATTTTATTCTCAGCCGGGATAAATGCTGAGAATCCCTTAGATCAGAGTATTTCCTTACCCCGGGAAACGAAATAAATTAACATGCCACTACAGTTTAGCCGACCCAAATTAGAGCACAATGATTGGACACTTAATGAATATGACTTTATCAAATGGCTTTATGCCGTCAGGAAATATTAAATTATCCGCGCTACAGGTTCTGTGTCATTTCCATATAACTTTATTTATTGCTTCCATGCCTGCAGTGGATCGATAACCTTATGGCGAGACAGTTAATTCAACTGCTGTTAGTTATCCTCACTGCATTAGGCATATTGTCCTTTCTCGGTTTCAACGCGATTCTATCTGATATCGAACAGAATGAAGATGCTAACCAGAAACATCTGTTGACTGATATCAGTACCCAGATCAATCTCTCCTACGAACTGCTCGACAAGCTTCTGATCCAGAAGAAGCAGAACTATCAGGCACTGCACCAGTTTGCACGATCACAGTTCAGAAAGACTGATGGCCGCCCTGATTTGTCAGTTGTGCAGAAAATCCTGGAACTGAAGGCGGGTTTTCCGGTCGATCTGTATATTATCAATGCTGACCTGATGGTTACCGATAGCACCTTTGCCCCCGATCTGGGACTCAATTTCAAATTGCCTCCGTTTCTTGATGTCCAGCAATTTCTGGACAAGGCACGCCAAACCAGTCAGATCATGGTTGGTCAGCCCAATATGGAATTCATCAGCAAGCAATTTAAAATCTATACCTATTCGGTACTAGACGATAACCGCTATCTGGAGCTTGGGTTTATAGACTCTGATATCAACGGATATTTTCAGCGCCTGATTGGTTATCTTTCTGACCGGGATGATGCCCGGATTACACTATTTATTGAATATTGGAACAAGATACTGAGTCCAATGTCAGTGACTCCAGAGAGCACTACGGTTGATAAGTTGCTTCTGTTCAAGCAGTTAGCAATAAGTACCAAAACTGATCGACAGGCATTTCGCCATGTGACCAGCACCTCCATTCCCTACCAGACCCGCACAAGCGATACACAGGGGCGGAAATTGAGTCATTATTATATCAAGCTTCCGGGCCTGTCGAATGCCATTATCGATGAACTGGCAGTGCGTTATCTAGTCAAGATCACCTTCGATGACCACAAGATTTCGATGCTCAAGGAACGCTTTCAGCTATTTCTGTTACTCTCGGTAATGCTTTCAGTCACTGGCATGCTTTCTCTCGCGTTCTACATCCGCCGCTGGTTGATCGGGCCAATCAATCAGATACTTGCTGCCATTGAGCAAAAGTTACCGGTCAGCCATCCGCAACTTACCGGGGGAGCCCATGAAATCAGGAAAATTGCTGTTACCTACAACGATACGCTGGAGCACCTGAAACAGAGCATGTCGAAACTGGAACGGCAATCAACCATCGACCCGTTGACCGGTCTTGATAACAGAAGGAAATTCACCCGCTCTTTTGACCGGGAAGTCTCAAGGGCGAGGCGTAATTGTTTGACTCTGGCGCTGGTAATGATTGATATAGATCATTTTAAGAACCACAACGACCGTTATGGTCACCAGCAGGGGGATGAGCTGTTGAGTGAACTGGCCCGGCAGATGAAAAGCCGTTTTCTTCGTCCCTCTGATCATCTGTGCCGTATGGGCGGTGACGAGTTCAGCGTCCTCTTGATTGATATAGATCCGTCCACCATTTTATCAGTATTTGAGAGTCTGCAGCAGGACTGGACACGCCAGTACTATGAAAATTTACCTGAGATAAATGCTTCAGACGAGCTGCCGGTGTCTATTTCTATAGGCATTTACGTATTTGACAGCAGTCTGGCACCCACCTGGGGAGCCGCCTACCAAAGGGCCGACGCTGCCCTTTACACAGCCAAGGACAAAGGCCGCAACCGGGTAGTCATGGTACGTGAAGATACACCGAAACCTGACGATACTCTTTAGCTGCAGTGGTTTATCCGGGTTAAAATTTCTACTGCATGCCATATAATCTGAAATATAATTCATTACTATTAACCAGATCCTGATGTGTACCATCCGCAATTATTTTGCCGTTATCTATGACAACAATACGATTGGCCTGCTTTACTGCACTCAATCTATGGGCAATAATTAAGGTGGTTTTGTCAGCCAGATAAGATTTCATTGATTGATGTAAGTTGTTTTCTGTCTCTGTATCCAGTGCCGAAGTGGCTTCATCGAGAATGATCAGTTTGGGGTTGGTTAAAACCATACGGGCAATAGCAAGACGTTGTCTCTGACCACCAGACAATCGAATACCCTGACGTCCCACCATCGTTTCCAGCTGATACGGTAATTTTTTAACTGTTGTATGCAATTGTGCGATTTCCAATGCCTGCCAGAGTGACTGGTCAGTGAATTCCCGACCCAGAGAAAGATTGGCGCGAACAGTATCATTAAAGAGTACCGGATGCTGCAGTACAGCAGCGGTATTTTCCCGGATTGTTGCAAAACCAATTTCTTGAATGGGAATATTATCGAAATAAATCTCACCGGATTCAATTGGATATAAACCCAGAAGAATCTGTATCAGGGTTGATTTGCCTCCGCCACTGGAGCCCACAAGAGCTACTTTTTCGCCTTTATTAATGGTTAGAGACAGGCTGTTTAGAATGTATGTGGTTTCTGCTATAGAACTTTCATTTGCAGTAATAATAGCTTCCTGTTCCAGTTCATTAGTACCCAGGTCATTGCTCTTTTGCGGATATGTAAAACAAATATTATCCAGCCTTATGCCGATGGTCTGCTTGTTTTCAAAGGGATCATGCCGGCAGGGGATAGCCGGTTCCTGTGTTAAATCAAAAATACGATTGAGACGATTAATCGAGGCTTTGGCACTGAAATAAGCGTATTGAATATTCAAAACTTCCTGTACTGGACCCATCATATACCAGAGATAACCAAACACAGCGAACATTAAACCAAGGGTCAGATCAGAGGTAAGTACCATCATCATACTGAAGGCACGGAAAACATCAAAACCAAATAAAAACACGACATGTGAAAGTTGACCTGCAGCATCGGTTTTCCAGGAGTAGGCTATCGAGTGTTTTTTGACCTGGGTTGCCTGATTGATTAAACGTTTAATATAGTGTTCTTCTCGATTCGCCGCGCGAACCTGATGAATGGCATCCAGCGTTTCTACCAGTGCCTGTTGAAACAGAGCAATGGCATTATTCTCTCTGAGCTTTAATTTTTTGACTTTTTTTCCCATGTGAATGGTGATGTAAATAACAATGGGATTAAAAAACAGCAGTACCAGAGCCAGTTGCCAATTGATCCACAAAAGCACAATGGCTGTTCCGATTATGGATAGCACAGCCACAATAAATTTACTGATTGTGGCACTAATGAATTGATCAACGACCTCAATGTCGGTAACAAAATAGGAGGCAAAACCGCCGCTGCCGATGGTTTCGTATTCACTTATGGCAATTTTCTTAAGATATCGCGCCAGTTTTTCGCGCATTTGCAAAGTAATAGATTTGGCGATAATGGTAAAAATACGCATTTGCCAGACGTTCAGTGCTACAGAGTGTAACCTTAATAACACCGAGGCCAATAGTGCAGTAAAAATGTAGGCAGTAGCAGTATGCCAGCTGACAGGCAAAATCATATCCATATAGGATAATGCCATGGCCGGTTTATCAAGTAAGACTTCATCCACCATTAAGGGCAGAATCAAGGGGATAGGCACTGACAGGATGGCAGCAACAATGGCAACCATATTGGCAACTATCAGCTTTCGCCTGTAGTGCAGTGCAGAGGCAATAATCTGGTTAAATGAAAAATATTCCGGTTTTGAATTCAAACATTAAACCTCGATTGAATATTTTTCATAGAATTCTTGTCTATGACCTATTTAATTGCCATGGCAACAGTATACGTCTTTCCCTGTTTTATTTTCTTATAATTGCCAAACACTTCCTTAAATGAGCGCTCAATATAACGGCGTATCCCGCTGATTGTAACCACATAGAAACGTCCGCCGGGTTCAAGGTGTTGCCAGGTATCCACCAGAAACAGGCTGAGCAGCTCATTACCGACCTTGGCGGGGATATTGGAAACAATCAGATTGAAACGGCGTTCACCGATCTGATTCAGGCCATTGCTTAAAAACGTTTCACAATTCGTTAAATTATTGAGCCGTATATTTTTTTCAGTGTATTCGATGGCCACAAAATCTTTATCGATCAACGTGGTTTTACCTTCAACTGCTAATTTAGCCAGGGTCAGACCTAATGGACCATAGCCGCAACCTATATCGAGACAGTTATCATCCACATTAACCTGTATATGATCCAGCATCAATTTAGAACCTTCATCGATGGCTCTGGGCGAAAACAGGCCCCATGTGGTCATAAATTGCATAGGATTCCCGCACAGCTCGGCTTTTATAAGCATATCCTTGCGAATTTGTTCAACATCTTGAAAATATCTGTGTTTAGCTGACATGAAACCCTGGCTCTGTTAAATCTGGAGAAAAACAATCTGCCTATTATAATGGAAAAACAGGGGCCTGTCAGACAGGTAGAACACAGGTGAATGAACAAACAGTTCTGAGACTATAGAAAGAAGGCGGAACATTCACCAGGATATATTTATCAGGGGAGTAATCTCCTAAGCAATAAACCATCAGCATATTTCAATTTGTGATTACCCGGAGTCAAAAGCAATTGATTTTGAGCTGGACCGATTGCCGGAACATAGGCCATATTCTGGTTAGCAGATGGAACCAGCACATCACCTGAAAACAGGGAATCATCGGCACGGACAATGGACGTGTAGGCAATAGCCGGATGAGGTTGTCGATTCAGCCAGTACAGAAAATAGTTTTCTTTTTCCCTGCCCAGCTGGCTATAAAGAATTTCGGCTCTATTGATTTCATTAACACCAAAAAGCGGGGCAAAGAAAGAAAGCGGCGAATCCGCTGCCATTTCAGCTATTTCGGCCATTGGGGAACCGAGATGAGGGGTGGCAATAGTGATTAATTGCACAACGGGTAATGGCTTTTCGCTGTAAAGGGTGTTTCTGACCAGGGCCAGTCGGGCAACAATACCACCCGCAGAATGGGCAATTAGATGAATCTTTTGCTGAGGAAACAGGGTGCTCATAGCGGCCAGATACAGGTTGAGTAAGTCAGCCTGTACTTCCACCGGGGATTCAGAAGGCAATTCCACTGTGACAACATGTTTTCCGGTACCGCTCAGGGTATGGCCGGGGATGCCGATATTGCCCAGCACCGGCACATAATCACCGGCATCATTCCAGCCATTGCTTACCAGCGCATGGACAATCCCTATATGGCGCCAGGGTTTTCCGGAACTATGATAACCATGAATCAGGACGGCGATATCAGCCGCGACAAAACCCGGTAACAATAGGGATATTAGCAGTAGTACTTTACTCAATAGGCGTTTCATTACAATATCCTTTTCATTATCTATAACACAATAGGTGTTTTTCTTGATAACGCCTACTATATCAAGTTTTAGTTAATATTTTAATGTTTATAATCAATGGAATCATGATGTAGCGGCTGAACCGCTTGACTGGTTCAGTGACAAAGCGGTTTTTCAACAGGGAAAAGCCATTAGAGGAGGAATTCCTTTAACCTAGAAAAATCTTGAAGATTCAGTGCATTTAGTACTTTAGAACTTGTTCGTAAAAGCACTTATC
>CBDTVA010000030.1:0-13941 GCA_965363935.1 uncultured Gammaproteobacteria bacterium
ATTGCTCTCTGATCCTGGTTCAGGACTGTTTGTTTTTTTCCGTGCAGGACTGTTTATTTTTTTCCGTGCAGGACTGTTTGTTTTTTTCCGTGCAGGACTGTTTATTTTTCCCCGTTCAGGACTGTTAGCCGGATCCTGCTTCTGAGTCATTAGGGTGCTGAGTTCATTCAGGAGAGTATCCAATGGTTCAGGTGACGAGGACTTGTACAAATAACCTACGGCGCCCAAATTTAATGCTTTTTGTTTGTCTTTATCTGATTCTTTACCTGTACACATCACAATGGGGGGAGCAGAAAAATCAGGCGTGGAGTGAATCTGACGAGTCGTTTCAAAGCCGTCCATACCTGACATAATACAATCCATAAAAATAATGTCAGGCTTACTGGTACTTAAAAAATCAATAGCCTGTTCACCGGATTCAGTCTCAGAGACGTCAATACCTCTGCTTTCAAGTTGCTTTTTAAGTGTCATACGAGCAATTTTAGAATTATCAACTATCAAAGCTGATTTTATATCCATTTAAATTTCCCTTGTTATCTTAAAACGACTTTATGTTGCCTGAATTGACCTAGAACAGGTATTTTATACTTTACCTGCTTATATAGCTTCATTAATTTATCTGATAATAAAAATTGACGCTGGAAAGTAATTGTCCATTTTCATCCAGTACTTTTATCATCCATTTTCCCTGTTGAAATTTACCTATATTTTTACTGGAATAGCAACGCCAGCGCTTACCTAAGGCAGTAAACTTTTTATTGCTGAGCATTTTACCCTGATACCACCATTGATGCTCAATCTTTTTCCCGGTGCTATTATCCAATTGAGTAAACAGATACACTTTCTCAGCGCGATCTGCGGGGCCTGTGACCCAATAGGAAAGTTTATTTACAGGCTCTTTTTTATAAATATTACTGACCAGCAGCACCCTACTTAAATCATCAGAGAATGTTTGTATAAAAGCATCGTCTTGTACTTGAACAGGAGCGATTAATTGTTGTACTACAGGGGCTTTTATTTTTGCTTCTGGCTCTGGCTCTGACTCTGACTCTGATAATATTGCTATTTCAGAACTGACTGTCTCAGGGCTGACAATCTCGGGGCTAACGGTCTCAGGATTGACAAATTCAGTGTTGACAATTTCAGGACTGACTATCTTGGGACTAACGGTTTCAGGGTTGACAATTTCAGGACTGACCTTCTCGGGACTAATAGTCTCAGGACCGACTGTCTCGATTGATGTGCTTGTTGATTGCGTTGGAGGTGACTCTGGTTCAACATCAGGTTCTGTTAGCGCCTCGGCAGCAGTGAGAGCTAAATTTTCCGACCTGGTTATTTGTTGTTCCGTTGATAAAGGCTGTTGAATTAAAGGCTGTTGAATGACCGGCTCAGAATGGAATACTTCAAGCACATCAATGTTCTCAAAGAAAAGATAAATAGGCCGTTGATCGTTTTCAGATGAGATTTGCAAGGTGTTCTGCGGTGCAATCAGGAGGTTTTTCTCTTTTATTATCTCCTGAACGGCTGAACTTTTTCTTGCAGAGTGAATTTTATCTGGCTCCGGTAACATTGCTGAAACGGCAAAATAAAGGATAATAATAAACACAATGAAAACAACCGTAACAGCAAACATTCTGTCATATCGATAAGCAAATTCTACCGGGACTTCTGCATAATTGATGCGCTCCTTATCCTTATGCACCACAGCGGATTGTTGATTGACATGTCTGGAAGCTCTCAAGTCAATATTGATACTGAGTTTTTCAGCCATTTATTTTTCCATCAAAGTTAAAATATGCAGATAATTTATCATCAGAAATTGCGCAATTACCATCTTGCTCAGAGGTGATATCAATGATTTTGTAAGCACGGGGATCCTGCTTCCAGGACTGGTAATCCATATCAGGGATTTTACCGTAATCCTGTTCAAGGGCATGCCATTGTTGAATAAACCATTGGTAATCAGATTGATAATCCGGGTTACGACGCAAAAATTCCCATGCCCATTGTTCTTTTTTTAAAGATTGAGTGTAAGCATAATCAGTTTTAGTTTTCCAGTTAGGCATTTATTGTCAGGGAATTTTCCAAAACTGCATTATACCTCTGGAGGTTTCGCTGATCAGAGTTTTTTTATCTATAAATGCCAAAGTCGTCACATTTGCCAGAGAAGACTGCCATATATAACGGCGTTTCGGCCTCCATGTGCCCAGCTTTTCTCCTGTTTTAATATCCCAGAGAATTATCTCCTCGCGGCTATAACCCGTAGCAATGGTTTTGCTATCAGGAGAAAATACGGCTGATGCGACTGTTGCTCTGATTTTATTAACACGACGTATCAGTTCACCGCTATCCGTATCCCAGATATACACTCCCTCAGATGCAGCATTGGTCATCGCGTAACGGCCATCAGGAGAAAGTTTTACTTTGGATACTTTTGATACATGAGACCAGGTGTGTTTTATTTCACCGCTGTTAAGATCCCACAACCTGGCTTTGGTATCATCCGAACCCGACAGGGCGTAGCGTCCATCTGCGGATAAAGCTACACTACTGATGATATCATCATGATAAAAACCATATTTGATTGTGCCGGTGCGTAAATGAAAATATACAATCCGGTAAAGTGGGTATTCTCCACTTTTATCCCGGCTGGAGACCAGAGCAAATTCACCGTCGCTGGACAGTTTGATATCCCGGATGTCATCCAGTGACCAGAAATACAGTATTTTCTGGTCTTTTAAACTGTACAATGCCAGATTACCCTGCTCTGCTGTTACGACAAATTCATTGTTTGCTGAGAAATCCGCTGCAATCACCCCCGCGCCGGGCGTTTCGTCGTGCTGCCATTGAGCAGTTACGATGTTATCTTTGCTGGTACGTAATTCAACATACCCCTGAGACCGGGCAATAAGAACATATTGACCATCGTGTGACAAGGTAATGCTCAGGGCATTTTCCGTATGTTCCCATATTTTGCTGGCTTTATCCGAAAAACATCCCGCCATAGAAAGAAATAAAACGGCCAGAATAAATCCGCTGGTGCTTTTTTGAAATATATTTGACATATAATTTAGACTATATCTTTATCACAGGACTATTTTTCACAGAGCAGAAATTGCCGGTACTTCTCATCACCATCCTGAAAGATACTCTCCCCTTCCAGGTCATAGGCTATTTGCAGCTCTTCCCTGGCAAACTGTTTTTCACCCAGTTCAAAACTACAGATGCCAAGCAGAAAATGCACCAGAGGATTGTTTACCGCACCACTGCAAAGTATAGCATCCAATAATTTTTGTTTGCCTGCTGTATAGTCATTTAGCTCCATATACAGTTCAGTCTGGGCAACTTTTATCCACAATGCTGCATCCCATAATTGTTTGGGCTCCGGTAAGATATTCCAGGCTTTCTGGTACTCTTTAATGGCTTTATGAAACTGTCCACTGCTGATGAATTCTTCACCACTTTGGTTAAAAGTCTGTATTTTTGCGAAAAGCTTGTTATCCAGTTCAGGCATTTAATTTCTTTTAAATCGGTTATTGGCTTTCATATTGTTTGCGATATTCATCGGTTAAATCAAGCATTTCTGCAAAACCAATGATTTCCTTGTATTCCTGAGAAAGAAGTTTGGCTGCAGCTTTATTTATTTTATCGACCTTATCCAGAGTCATGTTTCGATACAGTTTGTCTATCAGTAAGTTATTCATAAACTGGATACGTACACAGGCGCCATTGTGTTGCAGCGTTGTTATTATGATTCGATCAATTTGTTCATCCCGTATTAATTCAAAGTCTGTTACGGAGAATATGCTTTCCTGGCCTTGTTCATCCAGTGCTTTAAAAATAAATAACATAAAACTTTGCGGATTTTTTTCTGTTGCTTTAAGCGCGCGTTGATGCAGTTCATTGAGGCGCAATTCTGTGGTCAGAAAACGAAAATCATATCCGTGTCCCTTAATATACAGTTTTTCGGCTAAATTACAGGGAGTGTCCGTCAAACCAATTTCTCGAATGTAGTGCTGGTTGTTTCTATCACGAGTGATAACAATAGGAATGGTTTGTATATTTTCTGAGACAAAAGCTTCAAAAAATGTGGTACTGACACTGTCTATTTTATCTTTGACACAGAGCTCTAATTTATCTTTATTCCGTTTGACCAGATTAGAAAAAAAGCGGTTTACATTGTAATCACAGTCACTGGTATTGCGAATAACACCGAGAAATAATCCATCCTTGGTTCTCCTGGCAATCATGACGCGATGGGGGATATCTTCGAGCTGGGTCGATACACCCTTGAGCAGCAAACTGGAAAAAGAAATTTCCAGTTTGCTGCCCTGGACAATTTCAACTGGCTGATTAATGACCAAGCCTAATCCCGAACGTGAAAAATCAATGGTCCTGGCTGAATAGACATGATTATTAAATTTAACCGAGATATCCATTTCATAATGGTATCGAGCATCATAACGGTTATGGCCAATACTGAAATGAATGATTTCCGGCATATGCAGGCTTGTGTCAGCATATGATTTTATGACAAAACCATCGGCCAATCTACGCTGCTCATTGCCGCTTTGGACATTGAGTGACAATGCTTGCCCGGATTTGAATCTCAATGGTTGAGAAAAAAATTTTTGCCGGGAAAAAACATGGGTTATATCGGTTAACAGGATCTGAGCAATGGCTTGAGAAGCACGTTGATCAATGGTTTTGGAGGCAATAGCATCAATTGCCTGAATTTTGCTCAACATGGCAGTAATTTTTCCTGCCACAGGTTTTTTATTGAGATTAGTCGATGTTTTGAATATGCGTCCTTTTCGAGTACTTACCTTGATGACAATGTGCGCCATATCGCTGTTTGATTGAAACTCAAAATCAAACAAAGAATGGAAACGTCCATCCTCCCAATAGGTAAATAATAACGCTGACTGACTTTGTCGTGCTAACTCAGCAAATTTCTCAATTCTTCGGGGTATACAAAAAGCACTAAGGTCAGGTTCACTGCCCGCTTTACTCAGGTAGTCAAAAAAACGGGAATTTCGTTTGGTTTTAATGACCGTGTCGACATAAAACCCCTGCATCTTGTTCCAGCATATAAACATCGGGACATGCTGCATATTAACAGTATACAGGTTCTCATAATATTGGGCTTTGGAAGCATAAATACGATCAGTGGCATCAATTTTATAACGTAAACGATTGGCCATGATAAAACGATGAAAGAAATTCCTGGTCTGAGTAGTTAGATTTTGCTGTACAAGGCTGATATAGGTCTTTTCACCGAGGTGAAGTACCTCCTTGATTAGATAGTCAATCTTTTCAAAGTTTGTAAACTCATCTGTACCGCCTAAAACAGAATTCAGATTTTTCTTGAACTTATCAAAGGTTAATTGCACCGTTTTTCCTTCTAAAATAAAGGTTCGGGGCATAAACAATTGCACGCCATTACTGGAAATGTTTTTACTTTTTACCTGATAGCTTGAACCTTCGTACTCCATAATCAAGGGCATAACATAAAGTAACCGGGGTTCACACCGCCTGACAAAATAACCCAATGGAAATATATTGGGCAGATAAGTACCAAAATTCTCAGGGAAATATTTTCGTAACTGACTTTTTGGGATTGCTTCAGGGGAATTGTCTAATGAGGCTGGGTTATCAGGTAAAGTGGACATATTATTGTATTTATCAGTGCTATTGTACTGAATATAGCTGATAAAACTATTATTTGTCCACTCTTGGCAAATTCAGCCCTTTTTTTCTACCAGAAGTTCATAATGGCGATAGTAAACCACATAGGCCATACTTTGAAACAGTAGCAGGAGCAGCAGCAGTAATAAGGGGTGTAGTAATTGCAGGAAGTTTAATAGCAGCACACCGAGAAAAAAAATCACCACCAGAATGACAATATCATTTAAAATAGTGAAAGAATAACCTTTGGTGTATTGATAGCTATTGATTAATGCTTCAAAAGGCGATTGATTCTTTAGCATAACCAGATAAGGCACCAGAAAAAGCCTGGTAAACAGCCAGATTCCGGGTAAAAGGAATAGTAACAGACCAGCAAAAATTAATAGTGAAGTCATAACGTTGGCAATAAGCATAAAAGGCCAGCGCATTATACCTGCCCATAAACAATTAAGAATCCCTTTACCCTGCCCTGTGGCCAGGCTGTAGATAAGTATAATCAGACCTCCGGTGTAAATCGGCTTGATGAGCAGATTCATTATCTGTGCAAAAGGCTGGATAGTTTCCTGGGTGATCTCGCCTGCAGCCATATCGCCAAAGAATAAAGGTATCAACAGCTGCGCCAATAAAATGACCAATATTCCAATGAAAAAGGTATAAGTCAATAATTTAACAAGATTATTGCGGAAAAAGTAAAAGGCCTGTTTAAAAGTAGTTGTCATTATCAATGAATTAATAGTAAGGCATTATTTTTAAAGGGAAAAGATTTCCAGTTCCAGCTTCTTGCATTCCTGTTCATGATCATGGTTACTGACTACGGCAACACTGGACGCCTGATCCATTAAGTAGCTTTTAGCGACCCTGAGTAAATCATCGATAGTGACGGCAAGTATTCGTTGTCTGAATTTCTGTCTTTGCTGTGCAGTGCGACCAAAAAGATTGTTATGAAAAGCCTGCTTGGCATCTCCGGCTGGCGAGGCCGGTTTGTCCAGGCTGCTGATAACACCTAAAATGGCTTCCTCTAAAGCCTGGTATTCATGAGGTGTTTCCAGTAACCATTGAAGCGATTGTTCAAAATCATCCAGAGTCTCTGTCAGGCGAGGATCACGATAGGAGAAAAATTTGAAACAGGCATTGGCTGAATCCTGATTTGCACCGCTACCATAGGCACCACCCTGCTCCCGGATACTACGATGCAGGAAGCCATTTCTTAAAAAGCCGCCTAAAACAGTTAAAGCTGCAGCATCGGGGTGTTCGACCGGGACAGTTGCAAAGGCCCTGGCACAGAAATTAACCTGGGTACTGGTCAGCCACGCCTGCCTGATGTTTTCTTTAATCGGTGCCAGATTCAATAGCTTATCACTTTGATGTGCAATAACTTCACTACTGTTCCAATGCTGTAAAATATCGTCCTGACAGGATTGATAAGCCTCTTCTTCACAAACCAGAAGAAACTGAGACGGCGCAGTGGTTAATTTGCCATGAATACTTTTCAGCAAGTCCAGCACTTTCCTGAGCGTTGTGCCATCCTGATCATTTTGCAGATTATCATCCAGTTCTTTAACGAAGGCGATACTGGCCAGCCCTTTGTTTTGATTGCTCATCCGGGCGACTGGACTCATACCGCTACAGGCTGCCTGCATTGCCAGGGAGTGTCCGCTGCCCGTAATGCTGTTATCTTTACGCATTCTGAGTTGAGAAATCAATTCCTTGATACGATCGGTCTCATCAAAATGCATCGCTTCGAAGGTTTGTTTGAGTAATTGAGTCATTTCATTATGATTACGCAGCAAGGCTTTGCCTGAAACAATATAAAAACCTTTCACCTGCTGCTCATCGCTGATATCACCACGTATACTACTGTGAGCATGTATGCCGCCGGAAATCTGTGACTGCCAGACTTGCATTTGCAGATAATCCTTATCAGCACAGCCCAGCTCACCAAAACAATAGTTAAATATCGGCAGGTATTGGTGCTCTTCATCCGTCAGTTTCGGTAAATCAAGAATTAATTGCTGGTAAACCAGTCCATTGGTTCCCTTATTGAAATGCGATACCTTGAGCTGCGAAAATTGCTGAACCTGACTTTGCGGGACATTCAGACTCTCAGGTACATCTTTGACGGTCACTTTAGGCAGGATTTCATCCATATCCGTTTCAATCTGACTTTGACGTTGTGCCAGCTTTTCCGCCAGTTTAACCAGATTGTCTTTCTCGGCTTCAGTCAGTGCAGATTTTATCTTTGCCAGATGAGCTTTTTCTGCCTCGCTACGGCGTTGATCCAACTGCTGATCCGGTTTAAAGGTGACTCTGACCCGGTGTGGATTATCCAGTAACTGTGATTTTACTAATTTTTTTACATAATCGGGATCCCGGGCTTTGTCGCGCAATTTCTGTAATGCGGAATCCAGGTTCATATGGGCTATGACATCACCACGGTGGATGGCGGTGGATAAACCGGATAAAATCAACTGCAAACCAAAAGGATAATGATCACCGCCAATCTCGCGCTGGCTCAATTCTAACTGGTGTAAAACGGCCTCAATCTGAGCCTCTTCAATGCCGTTTTCAGCGACATTTTCCAGCACACTAATGACGAGTTCCTGAAAAGCCTGGGCATTTTCCGGGGATGAACCCTCTAAACCACAGAGAAAGCTCATTTCTTTGTTTGAGTCTTCTAAACCGCATAATGGTGAAGGTGAATTGCCCAGCTCAGTTGTCTCAAGTGCCTGTAACAGCGGTGAAGCGGAATTTTCTAACAATAAACTGGTTAAAAACTGAGCTTCCAATTGTTCTTCCAGATTAATACTATGTCCTAATAACCAGGCCAGGACCAGGTGAGTTTTATTGTGATTGTCTTCTTCCGGATCCAGCGGATAATTTTCTTCAACGTTGAGATGGGAAAAATAGCGTTTTTCATCATTGACATTAATGGTTCGATCCAGGCGTTCGAAACGGGATAAAACCTGCTGTTCAAACTTTTCCTGATGGACATGTGCGGGAATGTTTCCAAAAGTCATAAAAACCGCATTACTGGGATGATAGTGAACCCGGTAAAATTCTTTTAACTGCTCATAAGATAAGTCTGGAATATCAGTAGGTTCCCCTCCACTGTTAAAGTGATATGTAACTGATGGGAAGAGATATTTACTCACTGTTTGCCACAGAGCACTCACTGTAGAAGACATGGCACCTTTCATCTCATTGTAAACAACACCTTTGAATTGTAAATCAGAACTGGCGTCGTCACCCAGTTCGAATTCCAGACGATGACCTTCCTGGGCAAAATCCAGTTCATCCAGACGGGAAAAGAACACCGCATCCAGATAGACATCCAGCAGATTATTGAAATCTTTTTTATTTTGACTGGCAAAGGGATAAGCGGTCCAGTCACTGCTGGTGAACGCATTCATAAAGGTATTCAGCGAACGTCGTATCATCATAAAAAAAGGATCGCGAACCGGATATTTTTCACTCCCGCACAAAGCGGTATGTTCAAGAATATGAGCTACCCCGGTAGAATCTGTCGGTATAGTACGTAAGGCAACCAGAAAAACATTTTCATCATTGTCCGCAGTTATATGGTAGTGCAAGGCACCCGTCTTTTTGTGCTGAAACTGATCAATGACAATATCCAGAGAATCAATGCGTTCATTTCGAATCCATCCAAACGCAGTATGACATTTTGAGGTTTCGGATAATGTGGGATTCATCTCAGGGTTTGTAGTGCTTTCAGGGGTGGTTGCGGCGGCGGTCATTCCAGACAGGACTCCAGTTTTGTAATATTGATGTAACACGCATTTGATAGATACAAAAAGATATATGGTAGCGTTCCAGGGTTTTTACAAGAAAAAATGACCATAAAGAACACTTTTTTGATTTAATTTTGTGAAAATCTGAAAAAATAGCTAAACTTGAATCAAGCGCACAAAAATAAGAAATTTCAAATGCCTGATGATATGAATTCCAAACAGAGAAGCTCATGGTTAGATGGTGCCAATGCGACCTGGCTTGAATCAATGTATGAGCTATATCTCAATGATCCCAAAGCGGTCGATCCGCAATGGAGAAGTCAATTTGAGGCACTGAAAAATGAGCCGTTGGGAAACAATAATTTCCCAGCTGAGGAAATTTCACATGCCGGAGTTCGGGAATACTTCAAACATGGTGTTCCAGGCCATGCAAAAGGACCAGGTCAGGTACAAATTGAACCAATCGAGCGTAAAGAAACGAACCACAAAATCGATTTCAGTTATGAACGCAAACAGGTTCGGGTACTGCAATTAATTAATTCCTATCGAATCCTGGGTCATTTCAAAGCAAATCTTAATCCGCTGTTTGCGGAAAACGCTACCCATATCCCGGAACTGACGCTGGAATACCATCAATTATCAGAAGCAGACTATGATACGGTGTTTGATACCGGTTCGCTGAATACTGATGATATGGCCAGTCTGAAAAGAATACAGCGCATTTTAAAACATACCTACTGCAACACCATTGGTGCTGAATATATGCACATCAGCGAAACCAATGAAAAGCGCTGGATTCAGAGGCAGCTGGAACGCATTATCAGTATACCCAGCATGCATTTCAAGGCTCGACAGCGCATCTTACGCCACCTTACGGCAGCCGAAGGCCTGGAAAGATATCTGCACACCCGTTATGTAGGGCAAAAGCGATTTTCCCTGGAGGGTGCCGAGTCACTAATCCCCTTATTGGACGAACTGGTACAAACCTCCGCTGCCTCCTATGGTGTTAAAGAAACGCTTATTGGCATGGCTCATCGTGGCAGATTAAATGTCCTGATTAATATTTTAGGCAAAACACCCAGTGAATTATTTGATGAATTTGAGGGTAAAACGGCGAACAATGGCGATGTCGGTGATGTAAAGTACCATATGGGGTTTTCATCGGATATCAAAACTCCACGTTCCACTATGCATCTGGCACTGGCTTTCAATCCATCACATCTGGAAATCGTCTCTCCGGTAGTCGCAGGTTCTGTGCGGGCCAGACAACAACGTCGAGGCGATGGTTCAGGCGCTCAAATCATTCCAATACAAATTCATGGTGATGCTGCATTTTCCGGTCAGGGCGTAGTAATGGAAACCTTTCAGATGTCTCAGTCCAGAGGCTATTCCATTAAAGGCTCCATACACATAGTCATTAATAACCAGATTGGATTCACCACCAGTAATGTAAAGGATGCCCGTTCAACTCAGTATTGTACTGAAATTTCAAAAATGGTCAGTGCACCGATTTTTCATGTCAATGGTGATGATCCCGAAGCCGTGGTCTTTATTGCCAAGATGGCTCTTGATTATCGGATGAAGTTTAAAAAAGATGTGGTCATTGACATGATCTGTTATCGCCGCCATGGTCATAACGAAGCGGATGAACCTTCTGCAACCCAGCCCATTATGTATAAAAGGATAAAATCTCTGCCGACAACCAGAGAGATTTATGTAAAAAAAATGCATGATGCGCAAATTTTTACTGTGCAGGAGTCTGAACAGATTGCCAGGGAATATCGCAGTAAACTGGAAGCTGGTCAATGCGTGGCACCCAATATCAGCAGTGATGATAATTATCCTTTTGCCTTTCACTGGCGTGATTATAGTGGCAGGAATTCGGGCCGTAAAATTAATACAGCCATTTCCCTTACTGATATTAAATACCTGATGGATCAACTGGAACAGCTTCCTGAACAATTTGAGCTTCATCCCAGAGTCGCCAAAATAATGTCCGACCGGCACAAGATGACAGCGGGTGCCTCGCCCATAGACTGGGGTTATGGTGAAACGCTGGCTTATGCTGCATTGCTTAATGATGGCTTTAATATCCGCCTATCGGGACAGGACAGCGGCCGTGGCACATTCTTTCACCGTCATGCTGTCTGGCACAACCAGTTAAAAAATCAGGCCTACGTGCCATTGAGAAACCTGATAAGAAAAAATTCGCCTGCTTCTAAAGCATTTGATAAAGAGCAAAGCGCCGGCAATTTTCTGGTTATTGATTCACTCTTATCAGAAGAAGCGGTATTGGCCTTTGAATATGGTTATGCGTCAACTGATCCGGAAACACTGGTGATCTGGGAAGCTCAATTTGGTGATTTTGCCAATAATGCCCAGGTCGTAATCGATCAGTTTATCAGTGCCGGGGAACAAAAATGGCAACGTCAGTGTGGTCTGGTGATGCTATTACCTCATGGTTATGAAGGACAGGGTGCTGAACATTCATCGGCCAGACTGGAGCGCTTTTTGCAGCTTTGTGCGCAAAATAATATGCAGGTTTGTGTACCAACCACTCCTGCACAGGTTTTTCATATGCTCAGAAGGCAGATGCTGAGAAGCTATCGTAAGCCGCTTATCTGTATGAGCCCAAAAAGTCTTTTGCGACATAAACTGGCCGTTAGTGCTCTGGAGGATTTTTCCACAGGCTCATTCAGCAACGTAATAGATGATATTAATAGTAACTCTAAAAGAAACAAAGCTGAACACATTAAACGAATTGTTCTGTGCAGTGGTAAAGTTTATTATGATTTGCTTGAACAGCAGAGGCAAAAACAGCTGGCTGATATTGCCATTATACGTATTGAGCAATTATATCCTTTCCCGGAAAAAGAATTACGCACCATTCTAAATTCCTATGCTAAAGCTGTGCAGATTATCTGGTGCCAGGAAGAACCCAGAAACCAGGGTGCCTGGTATACTATCCGTCATAATCTTGAAGCCTTGCTGCATCATAAGCAGACCTTAAGTTACGTGGGACGCAAACCCTCTGCTGCACCGGCAGTGGGTGTAGCACGTATCCATGCGGCACAGCAAAAAACTTTAGTCAAACAGGCATTAGGTCTCTTAGAAGAAACGCCCGAAGGAATAACACTCTTAGGAAAAGAAAGCCATGAAAAATGACAGCCCTTTACATGAAGACTCTTTACTTAAAGAGAAGGTACATGAAATAAAAGTACCGGTACTCCCGGAGTCTGTTGCTGATGCGGTAGTCATCAGCTGGTATAAACATCCTGGCGATGAAATCAAACAAGATGAACCTATAGTTGATATTGAAACCGATAAGGTCGTGCTTGAAGTACCGGCACCTGTTTCCGGTGTGCTGGAAAAAATTATCGAAAATAATGGCTCCACAGTCCTTGCCCGGCAGGTGCTGGGTATTCTCATAGAAAAGCCAGTCGGTCAGAAAACTGCCGCTTCAAATCCTGTTTCAGAATCTGTAGAAAATAAAGAAACTCAGGCAATTATCACCCCCGCTGCTCATAAAATGATCGTTGAGCACAAACTTGACCCGGATACAATTACCGGTAGCGGCAAAGGTGGCCGGGTCTTAAAAGAAGATGTTGCTCTTGTGCTGGAAAAAACAGCCATTGAACCTGAACAAGTGCCCTCCCCTATCCCGGAATTTATTAAAAATACTGAACGCCCTGCAACGAATAAAGCAGTTCCTGCCGGGGGCAAACAATCACAATTTCATTCTCCTGTGGAAAATAAAATTAACACTGCGGATTTTCCTGAAGCGCCCTATCGTGAAGAGAGGCGCATACCAATGACCCGGCTCAGAGCGCGTATTGCTCAGAGGCTACTGGAAGCCCAGCAAAATGCGGCTATTTTGAGCACATTTAATGAAGTTAACATGCAGCCTGTTATGGATTTACGCAGTCGTTATAAAGATTTATTTGAGCAGACCCATCAGGTCAAATTAGGTTTTATGTCTTTTTTTGTCAAAGCCGTGGTTGATGCCCTGAAACAGTTTCCGGTTGTAAATGCCTCAATTGACGGTAATGATATTGTTTATCATGGTTATTTTGATATCGGTGTTGCTGTCTCTTCACCTCGTGGACTGGTCGTGCCGGTACTAAAAAACGCACAGCACATGACGATGGCTGATATCGAAAAAAATATTAAAGATTTTGCAGTTAAAGCCAAAGAAAACCGTCTGACTCTGGATGAAATTACGGGTGGTACGTTCTCAATAACCAATGGTGGTGTATTTGGTTCCCTATTATCCACCCCTATTCTTAATCCACCTCAAAGCGGCATTCTGGGTATGCATACCATCCAGGAACGTCCGGTTGTGGAAAAGGGTGAAATTGTTATCAGGCCGATAATGTATCTGGCACTGTCCTATGACCACCGGATCATTGATGGCCGGGAAGCCGTACAGTTCCTGGTCGCTATCAAGAACGCTATTGAAGATCCGTCAAGAATGCTCCTGGAAATATAGCCAGGAAACTTTTTT
>CBDTVA010000031.1:0-13914 GCA_965363935.1 uncultured Gammaproteobacteria bacterium
AAGGATGAAAAACCACCACATCATCAATACGATTAATGAATTCCGGACGAAACTGTTGTGCCACCACCTCCATTACTTCGGATTTCATCAATTGATATTCCGCCTCGTCATTTGCTCCCGATTGCGAAGCAGAAGCAAGCAAACTCAATTCCTGAATCCTCTGCGAACCCAGGTTAGAGGTCATAATAATCACGGTATTACGAAAATCGACTGTGCGTCCCTGGCCATCCGTTAAGCGTCCGTCATCCAGTACCTGCAGGAGAATATTAAACACATCGGGATGTGCTTTTTCCACCTCATCGAGCAGGATCACAGAATAAGGTTTACGTCTCACGGCTTCGGTCAGGTAACCGCCTTCTTCATAGCCTACATAACCAGGAGGCGCACCAATCAGGCGGGCAACCGAGTGTTTTTCCATAAATTCGGACATATCCAGGCGCACCATGGCATCTTCAGTATCAAACAGAAATGTGGCCAATGCTTTGGTTAATTCCGTTTTACCTACTCCGGTAGGTCCCAAAAACAGGAAAGAACCATTTGGCCGTCTGGGATCAGACAGTCCGGCACGTGAGCGTCGTATCGCGTTAGAAACAGCGGTAACGGCTTCAGATTGACCAACAACACGTTGATGAAGCTGTTCTTCCAGGCGCAGTAGTTTTTCATTTTCACCTTCCAGCATTTTGGCCACCGGAATACCAGTCCATTTAGCCACAACTTCGGCAACTTCTTCCTCGGTGACAGAGTTTCTCAGCAATTTAGGTTGATCTTCCTGACCAATCATTTCTGCCTGCGAAGCCATATCCAGCTGCTTTTCCAGCTCTGGAATACGCCCATACTGAAGTTCTGACATGCGCGTCAGATCGCTGGCGCGCTGCGCGGTTTCCATATCTTTACGCGCCTGATCCAGAGCTTCTTTAATATGCTGTGTACCCTGCACGGCTGCTTTTTCAGATTTCCAGATTTCTTCCAGCTCGGAATATTCAAGTTCCAGTTCGGCAATATCTTCCTGCAGAATTTCCAGGCGTTTTCTGGATGCTGAGTCTGACTCCTTGCCCAGGGCTTCGCGTTCAATTTTCAATTGAATAATGCGCCGTTCCAGCTTGTCCATCATTTCCGGTTTGGAATCAATTTCCATACGGATCAGGCTGCCGGCTTCATCGATCAGATCAATGGCCTTGTCCGGCAGTTGACGTTCTGTAATATAACGATGCGACAGGGTTGCTGCCGCTACAATGGCTGGATCGGTGATATCGACGCCATGATGGAGTTCATATTTTTCTTTCAGACCACGCAGAATAGCAATGGTGTCTTCCAAAGTGGGTTCTTCCACCAGCACTTTCTGAAAACGTCGTTCCAGGGCCGCATCTTTTTCCAGGTATTGGCGATATTCATCTAAAGTCGTAGCCCCGACGCAATGAAGTTCACCGCGAGCCAATGCCGGTTTGAGCATATTGCCGGCATCCATCGAACCTTCTGCCTTACCGGCGCCCACCACAGTGTGTAATTCGTCGATAAAGAGAATGATACTGCCTTCCTGTTTGGACAGATCATTCAATACCGCTTTCAGGCGTTCTTCAAACTCACCGCGAAATTTGGCGCCGGCGATCAACGCGCCCATATCCAGTGACAGAATACGCTTGTGTTTTAACCCTTCAGGTACTTCACCATTGATAATACGTTGTGCCAGGCCTTCGATAATGGCGGTTTTACCCACACCGGGCTCACCAATTAAAACCGGATTATTTTTAGTGCGGCGTTGCAGCACCTGAATGGTACGACGGATTTCATCATCACGCCCAATAACCGGATCCAGTTTGCCCTGCTCGGCTCTTTCGGTCAGATCGATGGTGTATTTTTCCAAAGCCTGACGCTGTTCTTCGGCATTGGCATCATTAACGGTCTGACCGCCGCGTATATTATCGATTGCCTGTTCAATCACTTTTTTGCTGGCGCCCAGTTCTGACAGGATACCACCCAACTGACCTTTGTCATCCACTGCTGCCAGAATAAACAGCTCACTGGAAATAAACTGGTCTTTGCGCTGCTGGGACAGTTTATCGGTCATATTGAGCAGGCGTGTGAGTTCAGGCGAAACCTGCACATCACCGGCAAAGCCTTCAATACTGGCCATCTGGTCCAGTGCTTTAGCCAGATGTGAGCGTAATAAATTGATATTGACATTGGCCTGAGTGAGCAGATGTCTTGCGGTGCCGGCCTCCTGATCAAGCAATGCCACCATCACATGGATGGATTCTATAAACTGATGATCACGTCCCACAGCCAGACTTTGAGCATCAGCAATGGCCTGCTGGAATTTGCTGGTTAGTTTATCCATTCTCATTAAGTAACACCTCTTGAAACATTATTTTAAATTCTCTTGTTATAGAGATAATATAGGGCCTGTGGATAACTTTTTCAACACGCAAATTTAATTATATTTCATTTTATTTTCAAATAGTTAGTCTGTTGATAAGTTTTTTTAAAGAAGGCGTTTTATGCATAAACCTTGCGTTTAAACAAGTCCGTGCGCCGACTGACCAGACGATCCAGGAACAGCAGGCCATCAAGATGATCCAGTTCATGTTGAACCGCTCGGGCTTCATAGCCCCGGCACTCATAATCCAATAATTCGCCCTGAGCATTGTAAGCCTGCAGAGTGATCTTCTCTGCGCGGATAACATTGCCAGTATAATCAGGTACCGACATACAGCCTTCACGTCCGATTTTCATGCCATCCCAGGTTTTTATTTCAGGATTAAGCAAAATCATACAGCCATTGTGTTTGATTTTGGGTTTGGCAGACACATCCACTATAGCAATGCGCCTGAAATCCCCCACCTGTGGAGCAGCAATACCGACACCGCCCGGACCGGCACGCATGGTTTCTTCCAGATCGGCGAGAAATGTCAGCAGTTGAGCGTCAAATGAGTCTACAGCTTGTGAAATTTGCTTCAGAGCCTCATCCGGGTATTTCAATATATCCAATACAGCCATGTAAATACTTACCCTATCATTAGATCAATCGGAGTCATATCAACATTGACGCCATCCATTTTGATCCGGTCAATGGCTTTTTCCAGGGCCTCTGCACCATTGCCGGCAAGGCCTTCAATATGCATGATATAGATAGGTTCCTGTTCACTTCCGGCGACATCCGATTCCAGATCCATGATATTAAATCCGGCTTCCAGCAAATGCGAGGTTGCTTTGGCAACAATTCCGGGACGATCCGCACAGTAAACCGTAATCCTGAAGTCAGGCACCTCATGTCGATGCAGATTGGCTTCAATGGCTTGAAAGGAAGTGGTCAGCTGCATTTCTTTTGCCACAGATTCCAGACACTGATTCAGCTGTTCGATAGAGTGATCGCTTTTTACCATCAGCATAATAGTGAAATTTCCACCCAGACGCATCATAGAGGCCTCCCCTAACTGGGCACCAAGATCATACAAAGCAGTCGTTACTTTGGCGACAATTCCTGGCTTGTCCTGTCCTACCAGGGTCAACATTTTCCATTCACTCATGTTTTATCTCTATGTCTTATCATTTTGTTTTATTACTTTATTTAAAGTAGGGGCCGTGTTTCAATCCAGATCAGACTGGCCATACGGCCGGTTTTGCCATCACGCCGAAATGAATAAAATTTTTCTTTATCTCTATAGCTACAATAATTCCCGCCGGAGACATTTTCAACTCCGGCCTGTAACAGTCTGAGCCGGGCCAGTTGATAAATATCAGCAAACCACTTAGCTTCTTTAAAGAGCTGTGCTTTCCCCCCCCTGGTATTGTTTTTTACCGGGGCAAAGCATTGAGCCGTCAAAAGTTTATCCTGAGCTTTATGCAGAAATTCCTGCCGGACTTCTTCCCCGACCTCAAAATTTTCAGGCCCTATGGCGGGTCCAAACCAGATCAATAAATCTTCAGGCTGACGCCCGCTTGCCCTGAGCAGCTTTACCACACCCTGCTCCAGAATACCGTTTAGCAGTCCCCGCCAGCCTGCGTGCAGCGCGGCCACACCATCCCCCTGACGAGTACAGATCAAAACTGGCAGACAATCGGCTGTCAGCACCACAGAAACCACATTGGGCTGTATGGTATAACTACCATCGGCATCTGTATCTAAAGCGGCTGAAGCCGCATTAACAACCACATTACTATGAACCTGATTGAGCCAGACGGGCTCTGACGGCAGCACATTCGCTAATTTTTGCCGATTTTTTTTAACATCCCGCTCATCATCATCAACATGCGTTGCTAAATTAAAGCTATCAAAAGGGGCTTTGCTGCAGCCACCCTGACGAGTTGTTAGCAGAGATTTAATGTTTCCCGGTGCATCCCATTCCGGCAGGATACACTGCTGTTGTATAAGTGTATTTTCTGCAAAACCCGGTGGTAAAATATTTTGATCCATTATGCTTGTTTTGGTCTTTTTTTAGCTCAGGGCTTTTTTTAGCTCAGGGCTGTTATTCGCTCAGGGCTACTAATTGGCTCAGGGCTGTTTGTCTTGTCTATCGGTACTCAGCAGGTGCTTGAGTTCCTGCATGTCCTCAGGCACTTCAACTTTCCACTCCAGCCATGCACCAGTGTCAGGGTGCTGCAAGCCCAGTTTTCGGGCATGTAAAGCCTGACGTTTAAAGTGTTGCAAAAAATGCTTCAGCGACTCATCACAATCAGGAGGCAGTTTAAGACGCCCACCATAAACAGGATCACCGACCAGTGGGCAGTGAATATGAGCCATATGCACACGGATTTGATGAGTTCGGCCAGTTTCTAACCTGACCTGAACCCCGGTATAACCTCGATAACGTTCTTTAACCCGGTAATGGGTAATCGCTTCTTTGCCATTATTCGGGTTTTTCACTACAGCCATTTTGACTCGATGGACCGGATGTCGTCCAATAGGCGCATTGACCGAGCCGCCACCTATCATTTCACCAGCCACAATCGCTTCATATTCCCGCTCAAAGGCCCTGTTTTGCAATTGTTTGACCAGGTGGGTCTGGGCCGTCAGGGTTTTGGCAACGACCAACAAACCGGAGGTGTCTTTGTCAAGTCGATGAACTATGCCTGCCCGGGGGATATTGACCAGATCCGGGCAGAGATAAAGCAGCGCATTGAGCAGCGTTCCGCTATGATTTCCTGGCGCAGGATGTACCACCATACCAACAGGTTTATTAATCACCAGCAGGCTGTCGTCCTGATACATAATGTCCAGGGGAATATTTTCCGCTTGCCATTCACCCTGTTGCTCCCGCTCAATAGTGACCAGCAGATTTTCCCCCCCAATCACTTTGGTTTTTGGCAGCGAGACTTCGCCATCCAGCAGGATCTTGCCCTGTTTTACCCATTGCTGCAGCCGGGAGCGCGAGTATTCAGGTAATAGTTCCACCAGCACCTGATCCAGACGTCGGCCATAACAGTCTGAAGAAACCTGAAATTGTCTTTGTTCACTGAGTTCTGAATTCATTTTTCCAGTATAACTCATTTATTAAGAGTGGACATATTTCTGAGCTACTAATGATATTTGCCACTGAAACAGGTATACTGGGCGCTGTTAAAATAATAACTAATTCATAGATAGTTCAAGGAATACAAAGCATTATGTACAGTGCTCGTTTTAGCCAGTTTGGTCTGGTTGCTTTGCTTGTTTTTGTCAGCATTTTTGCCAGTGGCTGCTCGTTAATTGAATCCTGGTTACCTGAAGAGGTCGATGAGACAAAAAGCTGGTCAGCCAGCAAGCTGTATGCAGAAGCAAAGGCAAACCTGGCTGAGGGTGAATATCAGTCAGCCATTGAATTATATGAAAAACTGGAAGCCCGTTACCCGCATGGGGCTTATGCTCAACAGGCTCAGCTTGAGACCGCCTATGCCTATTACAAGTTTGAAGAACCGGAATCAGCCATTGCCGCAGCTGATCGTTTTATCAAGTTACACCCTCGCCATGCCAATGTGGATTACGCCTATTATTTACGGGGTCTGGTTACTTTCCCGGCGCGCAAGAGTGTTTTTGAGTTTATTTTCCCCCAGGATGAGTCTAAGCGCGACCCGAATTCTTCTCTGGAATCCTTTAATCATTTCAGCGAGTTGGTGCGTAAATTTCCCAACAGCAAGTATTCAAGCGATGCCATTGCCCGAATGCGCTATTTACGCAACAAAGTCGCCAAACATGAAATGCATGTTGCCAAATATTATCTGAAGAGACAGGCTTATATTGCCGCCGTTGACCGTGCATCTTATGTCGTTGAGCATTACCAGAAAACTCCGGCAGTCAGTGAAGCCCTGCTGCTCATGGTTGATGCCTACAAAAAACTGGACCAGCCCCGCTTAGCCCAGGATGCCCAGCGAGTCTATAATCTCAATGAGAATAAGTTTCACAAAGATGTATTTTATAAAGAGGAAGGGGTTATACCCGGGATACCGGACTGGATGAAACCCGGTGAATAAGAATTAAATTGCCTCCTGATCTTCTTCACCGGTACGAATGCGTATTACTTTCTCTATTGCACTGACAAAGATTTTTCCATCACCTATCTTGCCCGTTCTGGATGCTTCAGTGATCACTTCAATGCAGCGATCCATCATCTCTTCCTTAACCACAATTTCCAGCTTTACTTTCGGTAGAAAATCAATCACATATTCAGCACCGCGATAAAGCTCGGTATGCCCTTTTTGGCGACCAAAGCCTTTTACTTCCGTGGTAGTCATCCCTGTTATGCCAATTTCTGATAATGCTTCACGCACATCATCCAATTTAAAAGGCTTGATAACCGCTTCAATTTTTTTCATGTGTATTTCCCTGAAAGTATCCTGATAAATTTAGTATATTACATCAATTTACATATCTTGCAACTGTGTAATTCTAATACCCGCTCAGCCACCGGCTTTAAGCTGATTTATATGAGTTGATGGTATATTTCTCCTTGCCTTTTGGCCTGCTTAATGCCTTCGTATAAAGCCGGATGTAATGGGGTAACGCCTGTCCCGGCCAAAAGCTCGTTTGGTAATACGGATCCCGGGTGCTGCCTGGCGGCGTTTGTATTCATTCAAATCAACCATCTTAAGCACCCGGCGTACCAGCTCTTGCTCATAACCAGCCGCTACAATTTGTTCAAGACATTGATCCTGCTCAATATACATCTCAAGAATTGCATCAAGAACAGGGTAGTCCGGTAATGAATCACTGTCCTTCTGATCGGGTTTGAGTTCAGCTGAGGGTGGCCTGTCAATAACACGTTGGGGAATGACCTGAGAAACACTGTTTCGATATTCGCACAACCGATACACCAGAACCTTGTAAACATCTTTCAAGACGGCAAAACCACCCGCCATATCACCATAAAGAGTTGCATAGCCAACGGACATTTCACTTTTATTGCCCGTCGTTAACAACATTTTTCCTTTCCTGTTTGATACAGCCATCAGCATGACTCCCCGAGTTCTGGCCTGCAGATTTTCTTCTGTCGTATCCCACTGAGCAGGAGGTGAATCGGCCAGGGCTGGTTTAAGACTGTCTAGAAAGGTCTGAAAAACAGGCTCAACACTGATAATGTGATAGGGAACGTTTAAAGCTCTGGCCTGCAGCAAGGCATCTTCATTGGACATATCTGCGGTATAGCGGGAAGGCATCAGCAAAGCTTCAACATTTTCCCCTCCCAGAGCATCGGCTGCCACTGCAAGTGTCAATGCCGAATCAATTCCTCCGGATAAGCCAACAACAGCCCCCTTAAAGCCATTTTTATAAACAAAATCCCTAACCCCCATAACAAGCGCATTATAGATCTCTGCCAATTCATCTGCGATGGGCGCTGTTTGCCCAGCCTGTGGAATAACATCCCCCATGTCATTACGCTGAAAAGTAACCGGATAGAGCCCTTCGGTGAAAGCCGGTGATGACTGAGTGATTTCACCCTCGGCACTCATAACAAACGAGGCCCCGTCAAACACCAGTTCATCCTGACCTCCGACCTGGTTCACATAAACCAGAGGCACCTTATTTTCAGTTGTGCGCTGCTTTACCATGGCATAGCGTTCAGACAATTTGCCTTTGTGGTAGGGAGAAGCATTCAGGTTCAAAATTATCTCGGCACCCTGTGCCACTGAATGTCGTACTGGTTCAGGTGCCCAGATATCTTCACAGAGTGTGATCCCCAGGGCTATCCCTTTGAGCCTGAAGGTGCTACTGGCACTGCCTGGTTCAAAGTAACGCTTTTCATCAAAAACACTGTAGTTGGGGAGCTTATGCTTATAATACTGGCATAGAATTTCGCCATCCGATATGAGCGATGCGGCATTATAGAGCTTACCCTGCAACAAAACAGGATGCCCAAACAATATGGCAATGCCATTGACTTCCTTAAGCAACCTCTCAACAGCCTCTTCCACCCAGTGGATAAAACCAGGCCTCAATAACAAATCTTCTGGCGGATAGCCGCACAGACTTAACTCAGGAAAGATAATTAAATCCGCTGCATACTGCTCCTTTGCGCTTAATGCAGCTTGTTTAATCCACTGAAAATTTTTCTCAATATCACCCACCAGACTGTTTTGCTGGGCATATACAATAAGCAAACTATCCATACCTTCCTTTCTATTGCAGCTTCTATCACTTCATAATAGCAAACAGGGTGTCACCCATTTCAGCGGGAGAGCGGGTAATAGTCACTCCGGCGGCTTCCAGGGCCGCAAATTTCTCTTCTGCTGTACCCTTTCCTCCGGCAATTATGGCTCCGGCATGCCCCATGCGTTTGCCTTTTGGTGCCGTCACACCAGCGATGTAAGCCACCACCGGCTTGCTGACATTCTGCCGGATATAGTGTGCCGCTTCTTCTTCGGCTGTACCGCCAATTTCACCCACCATAATAATACCTTCAGTTTGCGGGTCCTGCTGAAATAATTCCAGACAATCGATAAAATTCATACCATGGATGGGATCACCGCCAATTCCGACACAGGTACTTTGTCCCTGACCGGTCATGGTGGTCTGATGCACGGCTTCATAGGTCAAAGTTCCGGAACGGGAAACAATTCCTATTTTGCCTTTAAGGTGGATTGAACCCGGCATAATACCCATTTTACATTCACCGGGTGTTATCACGCCCGGGCAGTTTGGTCCGATCAGGCGAGTCCCTTCCGGCAGGCTGGCCTTTACTTTGAGCATATCCAGCACCGGTATGCCTTCTGTGATACAGGCAATCACCTTAATCCCGGCATTGGCGGCTTCCAGTATGGCATCACCAGCAAAGGCCGCCGGAACATAAATCATGCTCGCATCCGCCCCGGTCTTATCCACAGCCTCTTGCACGGTGTTAAACACAGGTCTGTCCAGATGGCTCTGCCCTCCTTTGCCCGGAGTCACACCACCCACCAGATTCGTGCCATAGGCAATAGCCTGTTCTGAGTGAAAGGTCCCCTGTTGACCGGTGAACCCCTGACAAATGACCCTGGTCTCTTTATTGATCAGAATAGACATTATGCAGTTGCTCCTTTGCCGGTTGAAGCGCCTTGCGCCGCTTGAACAGCTTCATTAGCTGCCTGGGTAAAATCACTGCTGGTCATAATATCCAGCCCACTGTGCTCCAGTAATTCCCGCCCCAGTTCCACATTAGTTCCTTCCAGACGTACCACAACCGGAACTTTCAGGTGTACTTCTTTGGCCGCTGCTATAATGCCTTCTGCAATCAGGTCACAACGCACAATACCACCAAAAATATTGATCAGAATGGCTTTTACATTGCTATCCGACAAGATCAATTTCAAAGCCTCAGCCACCCGTTCTTTTGTCACCCCGCCGCCAACATCCAGGAAATTAGCCGGCTCACCGCCGTTATTCTTGATGATATCCATAGTGGCCATGGCTAATCCGGCACCATTGACCATGCAGCCAATATCGCCATCCAGAGGTACATAGTTTAATTCATATTTTTTGGCCTGGTTTTCTTTTTCATCCTCCTGAGAGGGGTCATGCAATGCCTGCATATCTTTGTGACGATACAGGGCATTGTCATCCAGAGAAATTTTGCCATCCAGCGCCACAACTTCATCGTCACTGGTGACAACCAGAGGATTGATTTCAACCTGAGAGGCGTCTTTATCCATAAACAGTCGATACACTCCCTGCATGACTTTCATCAGTCCTTTTTGCTGGGCAGGCGTCAGATGCATGGCAAAACCAGCCTGTCGCACCTGATAAGGCATCAAACCATTGATCGGGTCGATAGGCAGGCTAATGATTTTTTCCGCTTCACTGGCAGCCACTTCCTCAATATTCATACCACCGGCTTCAGAAGCCATAATAGTGACCTTTTTAGCTGCCCTGTCCACCAGTATCCCCAGGTAAAGTTCACGACTGATCGAGCTTGGCGCTTCAATCAGTAAGACATTCACCGGTTGGCCCAGTGCATCAGTTTGAAAAGTGATCAGATTGCTACCCAGCATTTTCCCGGCAAAGGTTTTTATCTCAGCAACCGATTGAGCTTTGATCACACCGCCGGCCTTTCCCCGGCCACCTGCATGCACCTGTGCCTTTACCATCCATTCATTGCCTCCCAGGTCCCTGACTGCCTGATCTATTTCATCAATGGAACAGATGGTTCGGTTGGCAGGAACAGGAATACCATAGTCAGCAAATAGCCTTTTCGCCTGATATTCATGTAAATTCATGATATTTCACCAATTTTGTGTTAATCGATAATGCGGACACTGTCCGAAGCGACTTTCTATTAGATCAGCTCATGGCTGTTATCAGACCAGCCCATGGCAGTTATCAACTCAGCCCAGGGCAGTTATCAGACCAGCCCAGGATTGTTATCAACTCAGCTCAGGGCTATTATCAACTCAGCTCAGGGCTGTTTTTAGAGTTGCTCCAGACTGTTTTAAGTCAGCTCAGGGCTGTATTGTGTCGAAAACTTGGAAAATAGGCAAAAAAACTTTCTATTTCTGCTATTATTCGTATTCAAATTACTCGATATGAAGCTGCATTCTTGGTGTGCCCCATATCGTTCAGGGAATCATTCCGGCTAATATTCAACTTTGTCCGGTTTGCATTCATTACATTGTTTAATTTTTCGCAGGTATGGGTTGTGGGTCGATTATTACTGATTTTAGGTCTCTTTTTTCTGTTCTGGATTGGCTATCGTTTTCTCAAAAATACCTGGTCAGCAAGGGTCAGAGAAATCGACTCTCAAAAACAACAGCAGCGGCAGGCACCACAGCAAGAACATCCGGCTCAGGTTCAGCAGATCAAAGCCTGCGCCTATTGTAAAACTCATATTCCTGAAAATGAAGGGGTGTACAAAAACGGGAAATTTTTTTGCAGTTATCAGCATCTTGACAGCTATCTTGAGCACGAACACAATAAACAATAATTTTTGGTCACACTCACGTCATGTCCGTATCTGAAGATTCTGCTATCGAGCCCCCGGTGCCACAAAATGATGCAGAAATTTCCAACCTTATAAAACAATCCAACCCGGCTTTTTCTCCAGAGTCTCTTTCTCAACTTCAGAGACAATGGCGGCCTTTACATTTTTTAAACCTATACCGTTTGCTGATTTCAGGCATTTTTATCAGCCTGATTTTTTCCCAAATTCAAATCAATCCCTTTGGCGCAACAAGCCCTGAATTATTCCAGGTAGTCTGTTTTGGCTATTTTATTGTCAGTATTCTCAATGGCATAACCATTCGCTGGCAGTGGCCGACCTTATGGCTGCAAACCCACGCACACATTATTCTCGATTTCTGTGCCATTATTCTCTTTATGCATACCAGTGGCGGGGTAAAAAGCGGGGTGGGTTTATTACTACTGATCCCGATTGCCGCTATCAGCATTCTGTCCATGGGCCGTTCCTCCCTTTTTTATGCGGCTTTAGTGAGCCTGCTGCTGCTGGTCGATCAGAGTTATTTGTATCTCACTTTAGATATCCCAACCAGTTATGCACAAACTGGACTGCTGGGCGGAATTTTATTTCTGACCGCTTTTTTAACCAACTATCTGGTCAATAAAACTGAAGAAAGTGTTGAAATTGCCAGTCAGAGAGAAGTTGATCTGGCCAATATGGAACAGTTAACCCGTTTTATCATGCAAAGAATGCAAACTGCGGTGATTGTGGTAGATTATCTGGGTAATGTAAAACTCATCAATGATACGGCCGCCAACCTGCTTAAACTGCCCGAACTTCATGAAGAAGCGCCGCATTCCAGTCAAAAAAACCTCTATGAATATTCACTGGAGCTGGGCGAAATGTTTCAGTCCTGGAGAGCGGAACGGGAATTTAAAGCCAAAAATATCAAACTTGGCGTCAGTTCATTTGATCTCACGCCGCGATTTGCTTCCCTGGGCAATAATCCTGACAGCGGTGCAGTGGTTTTTATTGAAGATAATGCCGAGCTGGCACATCAGGCGCAACAATTAAAGTTAGCATCGTTGGGACGTTTAACAGCCAGTATCGCCCACGAACTCAGAAACCCACTGGCGGCGATTCGTCATGCGGGTGAATTGCTGAATGAGTCACCATCGCTTGAAGAAACCGATAAACGCCTGACAGAAATCATCGAGAAACAATCCGTTAGAGTCAATGACATTATTGGAACCGTGCTGGATTTAAGCCGACGTCAAAAAGCAGAGCAGGAAAAAATTAACCTGTTTCAGTGGATCAAGGAATTTCTTAATGAATACATACAATTATCAAAGGAGCGATATTATCTGAAGTTTCAGTCAGAGGATCTTGAGGTCCAGTTTGATCCACAGCATCTGCAACAGATTTTCAATAATCTGCTGCAAAATGCCTTAAGACACACCATCGAGCATAATCACCATTTTCGCCCGGTGGCTATAATAGCCGGTATTGATGCTGTGAGTAAAAACACCTTTCTCCAAGTAGTGAATTACGGCAAACGCATACCTGAAGAAAATTTAGGCAAGCTCTTTGAACCATTTTTCACCACAGAATCAAGCGGAACCGGACTGGGACTTTATATCGCCCGGGCACTGGCCGAGAGTAACTCTGCCAAACTGGAATATGTGGATTTTAAGGAAGGCACCTGCTTTCAGCTTAGTTTTGCTGATCCCAGACGTAAGAGTCAGTAATTAGACGATTTTTTCACTGATTAATGCTATTATTTTCTTAACCTGGTGCTTCCTAACCTGATGCTATTAATTTTTAACGCAATCAACGCAAATAGATTAAAGTAGATCATAATATGCAAATCATACAACCACATCCAATCAGCGCAGAGGCTTATCACAAAATGGCCGAGGTCGGAATATTGCCTGATGATATTCATGTCGAACTAATTAATGGAGTAATTTATGATATGAGCCCCATCGGAAATGAGCATAATGAAATAGTTGACCAATTAACTGAAAATTTAATCCTTAATTTAAGAAAAAAAGCTCGTGTTCGAGTGCAAGGCTCAATCCTCCTGAACAAAACAGAAAGAGAAGGCGAGCCAGAACCTGACATTTCAATACTCAAAGCAAAATCCTATCGTAATACCCCAGCAACAGCTGATGATGTCTATTTACTTATTGAAGTCTCGGATACCACACTTGAGAAAGACCACAATATCAAGCTGCCCTTTTACGCTGCCAACAAAATACCTGAAGTCTGGATAATCAATATCCCTGAAAAATCAATCGAAATTTATCAAAATCCAATTAATGATCATTACAGCAATATAAGAACTGCCCTAAAAGCAGGGACTTTTACTCCATTATTGATACCAGACATTCCTCTTGATTTAAGCCAATTATTTTAATGGAGCCTCCCATGCAATGGCAAGATGTTTTAGCAGACAAAAGTTTACAGGACTTACCCTACAAAATTGAACTCAATGAAAAAGGGAATATTGAAATGAGTCCTGCATCAAATAGGCATGGTTTTCTCCAATCAAGAATAGAAAAACTCCTTTGGAAGA
>CBDTVA010000032.1:0-13889 GCA_965363935.1 uncultured Gammaproteobacteria bacterium
TTTAAGATCAGCATGCTGCTTCTTAAATTGTGCCATTTTTTCCTTCAATTCTTCTTCTTCTTCTTCTTCTTCTGCATATACTGTTGTGCATCCTAATACAAAACTGAAAGCTGGTAAAACAAAATTTGATACTTTATTATTCATATATCATTCCTTTATATTTTTTTGTGAACGGTGCACGTTATTATTTATTAATTTATAGTACAGATCTATAGGAATTATCTGAATAAAGACATGTTTATGATAATCTTCTGGATTGATACTTTGCCAAAGGCAAATTGTTTCTGTTTTATGATATTTTCAAAGGGCTGCAATGTTTTCAATGGCCAGTTAAATCAGGTATTCAGATTGGATGCAGTTGGTTTGACGTGTAATTGATGACTGATACTCAAAGCAGTATGTAACTAAACTGCAGACATCAGTTCATTCTCAGGTTTATACAAGAAGAGAAAATAATAATTTTTTATCTGGATTAACAGGAAATTAATGATGACCATAGCAAGGTGCTTTTTTCAGGAATAATACAATGGGGGGAGGTTTGCATTATTTCCAAAAAAACACCTTGCTATGGTCATAGACTTTTTAACAATTAAAACGAGAGGGGATTATATCCCCACTCGACACTTTGACAGAAATGGAATTGGAGGAGATTTCTGTTAGTGTCTGGCACTGTCATTCTGACAATTAATCATTGCATTCTTTACAGGTCTTTATTCCAAGCACTGTGTATAATGGGCAAAAGTTAAACAGACCGGTCAGCAAAGGCACCAGACCTACCCAACCCCATGGATTCATCACTGCTGGTAGCAAAAATACTGAGGCAATTAAAGCAAGACCAGCAATAATGCGTAAAATTTTATCTATTCCGCCAACGTTTTTCATTATAAGCTCCTAAATGTCGATTGATTAATTATTAAATCTGGTGGCTA
This sequence comes from uncultured Gammaproteobacteria bacterium, assembly GCA_965363935.1. Taxonomy (GTDB): domain Bacteria; phylum Pseudomonadota; class Gammaproteobacteria; order GRL18; family GRL18; genus CBDTVA01. The sequence goes on from CBDTVA010000032.1 coordinate 930, forward strand.
TTGTGCCAAAAAAAATCCACAAGTTAAGTGATAATGTCACCCAAAACGCGCATTAGGATAAAAAAATTCAGCTTTCAAGGTCTTCTTTTAAGGTAAGAGTGCGGCCAGGGCATCGTGATTGGTTATGTCAATCTTACCACGGCTGAGAAGTACCCAGCCTTTGTTTTCAAATTCCTTGAGCTGTCGACTGATTACTTCACGGGCAGAGCCCAGTTCAGTTGCCAAAGCCTGATGAGTTGTGCGAATGGGGGTATTGATGGAACCGTTTTCCAGAAGATATTTTGCCAATCGAATATCCAGTTTGGCAAAGCTGATCTCTTCAACCAGAGTAATGAGTTTGATCAGGCGCTCACCATAGGAATGGAATACCTGTTTCCGAAATGCTTTGGACTCGCCCATATATTGTTCAAAGACAGGTTTTGGGATGGCCAGGGCGACAATGTCGGTTTCGGTAACGCCTTCAGCGGGATATTCTTCTGAAGAGATCAGGCAACTGGTGGTCAGAACACAGGAACCGCCTCTGGTAATATGATAGAGGACCATCTCACGACCATTTTCTGATCTGGTAAAGACCTTAACCGAGCCGGAAATCACCAGTAAGTAATTCATGCACTGATCGCCCTGATGAAAAAGTGTTGTGCCTTCAGGTATGGTCATTTGCTGGGAATTTTTGAGGATATTGAGGCCATCCTTACTATTGGCCTCTTTGAGTCTGGGAAAAAGATGTAGAATTGTATTTGTTAGTTCCATAAATTTTATTATTAACCTTTTAATATAGCCTTAAGCTAATTGAGCAACTGCAATACACTTAGGGCAGCCCTTAAGTAGCCTTTGCAATAAGTGTTTGAATTTTTTGTTCCATAGCTCTTCTACCTTGCAGTCCCCCGGTATGCACAGCGACAATTTTGCTTCCTTTGGGAAAAAAATCCTCTTCTATCAGGCTAACAATAGCATACATCATTTTAGCTGTGTATATTGGATCGAGTGCTATAGGATATTTTTTTTCAAAATCATGAATAAAAAGGGCAAGTGACTGATTTATCTTGCCAAAACCACCAAAATGGTAGTCATGTAGTAATTGCCATATAACTCGTGTGGTCAATTTTGTCTGGCCTGACTCTCGTTCAAATAGTAGATGACTGATTGTCTGTTCCAGAAATTGACCCCCTTTTAAAGCCGCAAAGCCTAACACTCTGGTTTGGTGCCTGCCAGAAGTATTGAGTCCATTGATAATGCCGGCTATGGTTCCGCCAGTACCACAGGGAACACAAACATAGTCGGTGTTTTCTGGAATAAAGGAGGCTATTTCTGCAGCCCCTTTGACTGCCAGATCATTGGTGCCGCCTTCGGGCAGCAGAAAAAAGTTACTGGCCCGTTGTTTCGCAGACTTATGCCGGTCAAAAAATGGATCATCCTCTGCTATCATTGTTTTGAGTCTATTGATCACCTCAGGCGTGTGCTTATTTCGATAGCTTATGCGATTGATATAATAGAGCTTCATCCCCTGAGCCACAATATCTGCCAGGGTTGGGTTGAGCGGCAGATGTTCTTCACCTCGAATAACGCCAATGGTATTAAACTGGTGAGCTTTTCCTGCAGCAGCCAGGGCGTGCAGATGGTTGGAATAGGGGCCGCCAAAACTCAGCAGCGTTTGATAACCCTGTTGCTGTGCTTTAAGCAGGTTATGTTTTAATTTGAACCACTTGTTGCCTGAAATAACAGGATCAATCTGATCGCTTCTCAGCACTAACAGCGATAAATCTTTGTCAGTTAATGACTGGTTATAGAGTGCTTGCAGAGGAATGTCGTGTTTTGGGTTTGGAAACATGCAAAAGCAACTTTGATGGTCAATATTTACTATGGTACCTTAAAATAATAAAAATTTAGCCGAAGTCTGTGTTTTTTTCTAAAATTGACTTAATCTAACAAGCCTGGATGTCAAACAATCTGAAAGTATAGCGAATTTATGAAGTTTGGTCTTTTGGGCCAATCCAGAAAAAGGGGTTGTAGGCTACTTCCCATAGATGGCCGTCCGGATCTTTAAAGTAACCTGAGTATCCACCCCAGGAAGTTTTCTGAGCTGCTTTAGAAAGTGTTGCGCCAGCTAACAGGGCTTGTTCAATGGTTTGATCAACTTCAGCTTCCGATGCCAGGTTATGGGCAAGGGCAAAGCCATTAAATCCGCTACCCTGAGATGATACCATTGCATCCTGTGCAAGGGATTTACGACCATATAATCCTAGCCAACTGCCATTGAGGGTAAAAAACGCGACTTCAGGCGGTGAGTCCATTTTAGGAAAACCCAATCCATCCTGATAGAATTTCACAGATTTTTGCATATCTTTAACGGCTAAGGTAATCATACTGATTCTAGGCTTCATACTTAACGTCCTTTCCTGATGAGCAATTATTGGGAATAATTTGGGTCAGAGAGCTATTCCTGTTAATATTGCATGCAATTGTTCTCTGATCTAAATTAATTCACTTTTAATAACATAGTGCCCCCCATGAAACTATTGATACGTAATCTTGCCCGCACCACTACCGAGACAGAGCTGCAGGCTATGTTCGAGGTTTATGGCAAAGTGCAGTCCTGTTCTCTGGTGATGGACAAAGACACCGGCAAATCCAAGGGGTTTGGTTTTATCGAGATGCCCAGGCAGGGTGATGCCAAAGCAGCCATGAAGAACCTTAACGGCAGGGATGTGGACGGTAATAAAATCCGGGTCAAAAAAGCCGAATCTAAATAGGACACGGGTAATCTTAATGGTGTCGGAACTGTTCTGAATTGTTTAAATCATTTATGTTTTGACTTAACTCCTTTCTTTGTAGCCTATGGAGTCTGCTTCCATTTAAACCCGGATTTCAATTCATCGTTATTACGATATTTAAGCTGCACACCTTGTAGAAAATTACGCAATATCTGATCCTTGCAATCACGGTAGTGTTTATGCTCCGGTTTACGGAAAAACGCACTTAATTCATGTTTGCTCAATTGAAACTCAGCCAGGTTCATAATGTCCAGTACATCTTCAGCTTTCAGGTTTAAGGCAATTTTTAATTTCATAAAAATGATATTATTCGTTAAACGTTTCTCCGGCTCGCGCTGAGGCCCCTCTTTTTTGCCGCGTTTGTCGTTAATCAAACCATTTAGGAAAATTGCCAGATGAGCGTCATTGCACTTCTGATAGTCGGGATCATCGTCTTTTTTTAACCAGCAGTTGATCTGTTCCCGGCTTACCTGATGACCCATCAGGCCAAATATAGCAACCATTTTTGCATCGTTAAAGTCGAAAATATATCGGATTCGGCGTAGGATATCGTTATTTGTCATAAGTATTTTCTGATTTAAACTGCTTCTGTGTTACTACTACTCATTGCCCGGTCAGCTTGAACCTTGTATATTAACTATAAGGTTAATTTTTATAGTTTTGACCTTTTGAAGGGGCTAAAACAGTAAACTATTAAGTAAAAATAATATAATTTCGTGAATAATAGGCAATTTATGAGTTCTTATCAAGCTTAAACGTTCACGTTTGCGGCAGATTTCATTTAATATTTAAAGGCACAATGAAACACCAGTTACCACTTTCTTTTCAGGCACCTGAAAATGCCACTTTTGATAATTTTTTTGCCGGACAAAACCAGCAATTGGTTTTTTCTCTTAAAAATGATGATGAACCATTGATCTTTTTGTGGGGAGATCCTGGTTCAGGAAAAAGTCATTTGCTTCAGGCGCTTGCTGCACAATATCAGACAAGGGGTAAAAATGCCATCTATATTCCCCTGCAACTGGATGATGATTTCACACCTGAATTATTGGATGGTTTGGAATTTATGGAGCTTGTTTGCCTGGATGATATACACAACATTGTTGGGAATGCTGCATGGGAGGAGGCTATGTTTCATTTTTTTAACCGAATTCGGGAGCATGGCGGTCGGCTGATCCTGGCGGCCAACAACGGCGCGCTGAATCTGGGGATCCGTTTGCCTGATCTCAGATCTCGTTTAAGCTGGGGGGTAACCTATCAGGTACAAGCAACTGGCGATAAAGAAAAAATCCAGGTATTAAAACTCAGGGCACATCAACGCGGTTTTGAAATCAGTGATGAGGTGGCTAATTATCTGATGAAACGAGCGACAAGAGAAATGTCGGATTTAATGGCACTGCTGGATAAACTGGATTATGCCAGTCTGGTGGAACAGAGAAAACTGACCATTCCTTTTATAAAAAACTACTTATAGATTAGCCTATTTTTCTTTGTTCGGGGCTTCCTGCTGCGCTTTTTGTTTAATTTCCTGTTTAAAGATCCTGGCATACATTACACAACCCAGATACAGGGCAATTGAGGCCAGCGTTTCCAATAATCCTGCGTACCAGCTATCAGGATAGGCTGATATTTCACTGATTCCATGAGCAAAATAAGCCAGGGACAGAAAACTTGTCCATTGATAGGTGTATGTTTTGCTGTTCAGTAAATCCCGCATTGGTATCAGCAACGGGCCGACAATGAGTAGCAGGACCAGTGCTGTGGGAAAATGTCTGGAAGGAATAAGCCAGACAATGTTCAGCATCAGGATAATTAATAGAGAGAAATAGCCGGTTAATGCCAGATTTTGGGCAAAACGAAGTTTTTTCTGCCTTTCAGGAAGATTTACAGACATTTCTTTTAACTCGACATCAGTTTTTTGGCTATGTCAGCCACTCGCTGGCCAATGGCAATACACAGATTTTTTTCATCCTGGCTAATGGGCAGATTGCTTTCCTTCCCGGCTAGATGACTGGGCCCATAGGGAGTGCCTCCGGAAGTGGTTGCAAGCAGTTCGGGTTCACTATAGGGTGTGCCGACCAGCAGCATTCCATGATGCAGTAGAGGCAGCATCATAGTTAACAGGGTAGATTCATGCCCGCCGTGTAAACTGGAAACTGAAGTAAAGACTCCGGCGGGTTTGCCCGATAAATGACCCGACATCCAGTTTGCTGAAGTGGAATCAATAAAATATTTCATAGCCGCCGCCATATTGCCAAATCGGGTAGGGCTGCCTAATACCAGGCCGCTGCAAGCGGCCAGATCGTCAGTTGTTACGTAAGGAGCCCCCTGTTCCGGGATGCTGCTTTCAACGGCTTGGCAAACGCTGGAGACTTCCGGGACGGTTCTTAGCATGGCATTCATTCCGGTCACTTTTTCAACCCCCCGGGCAACCAGTTGAGCCATTTCAGCAGTGGCTCCGTGGCGAGAATAATATAAGACCAGAATTTGGGACATAATATGACTCATTAATAACTAAAACAGATGGGATTTTAGCGAATATAAGGGCGAATTGCACAAAAAATCTTCTATCAGTTGTTAACTTTAGGGAATCTTATGGCAATCTTGACAGTTTTATAGGTCAATGTTACCTTTACTTAAAGTGGGCTTTTCTTTAAGGCTGCCCCTTAGCTTAGCTCTTATGTATCAGTCATTAATCATACCAGGAAGCATTTTTACCATGAAAGTACAAAAATACGCCAAGTATCTAGGGGTTATTGCTTTAGCCGTTGGTCTTGCTACTGCTTGTTCAAGCACTGAAACTTCATCAAGTAATATTGATGGCATGGCCGATAAGAATGCACAGATGGTTCAGCAAAGCATTGCTGATGCTCGGACTGCACTTGCAGCTGCTGAAAAAGGCGGGTATGCCTGGCGTGATAACGGTAAGTTCATTACACAGGCAGAAAAAGCTCTTGCGGATGGTAATATCGCCAAAGCGTCTGCACTGGCCAGCAAAGCGCTGGAACAATCTGAACTGGCTAAAAAACAAAGTATAGAACAGGATCGTGCTGTAAAAGAACGTTTTAACCAATCATAATTGCATTAATAGAATACAGTTTAAGCGATGTCCTTAATGATGTTGCCAGAAAAGAGGGGGCTTTTAGCCCTCTTTGTATAAGTGATAAGCACCCTAATGAAGTATTTAAAGCTGGCAGGCAGATTTTTTCTTTTTGTATGGCAACGTTTTTTTCAGCAGCGTTGTACCGAGACCGCAGCATCACTCAGTTATACCTCATTACTGTCATTGGTCCCGCTGATGGCGGTTTTTTTTGCCGGTTTTTCTTCATTTTCTGTTTTTCAGGATTTATTTCAACAGATACAATACTTTATCTTTGATAACTTTGTTCCTTCGTCCAGCGAAGTAATACAGGAATATTTAAATAAGTTTGTTGGTAAGGCATCAAAACTGACTCTGGTCGGTTTGCTCAGCCTGTTTGTCGTTGCCCTGATGCTTATGTGGCAAATAGACAAGTCCCTGAATCAAATCTGGGGTGTGACTAAAGGCAAGAATTTCTTACGTACTTTTTTAACCTACTGGGCTGTTCTGACACTGGGACCCGTGTTGATTGGTGTCAGTCTGATGGTCACTTCATATATTACTTCATTGCCGTTTATTAGTGGCGCGGCTGATTCTATAGGCATTAAGACCCAGATGCTGTCAGTGATCCCTGTTATTCTGACCATGGTCGCTTTCACCCTGATTTATCTCGTTGTTCCCAACACCAGAGTGCCGTTTTGGCATGCACTTTCCGGCGGAGTGACGGCGACCATTTTATTTGAAGTGGCAAAAAGAGGCTTTGCCCTGTACATTAGTCATAATTCCACCTACAGCAGTCTCTATGGTGCTTTAGCCACATTACCCATATTTCTACTGTGGATTTATATTTCCTGGCTGGTTACCTTACTGGGCGCTGTGACTACCCGGGCAATCGCTTTATTTGATTTTTCTTTCGTTAACCAGAATTACAGGAATAATGAGTTTTTATCGGTGTTTCATGTTCTCAGAATTCTATCAAAAGCCTCGCAAAAAGGACGCTCTCTGAGCGAAAAGGATATTCATACCGAGCCATTTCTATGCTGTGAAAAACAACTTGACGGACTTATGAATGAACTGGAAAATTCAGCCTGGATCCATAAGACCGAAGATGAAGAGTGGGTTTTAACGAAAGATTTGGATAAAATCACTTTATGGGATCTATATCAGGATTTACCTTATCCTCTGCCTAAATCCGTTACAGATGAACCATTATCCAGTATTATAGGTCAAACCAATTGTATACTGGCACAAGAGCTTAATAGTCCGGTTAAAACATTATTTGCACAATATGATGATTCCCGATAAGGATACGATAGTTTATGTTTAACAAATTTAATCAAGTTTCAGTATTGTTATTGTTTATAATATTGTTTTGTCTGTCGCCAGCTGTGCTGGCAGTAGACTTTGAATTTACCGATGCGGATGGGGAATTGCATAAGTTGTCTCAATACAGAGGCAAATGGATAGTCGTCAATTTCTGGGCCACCTGGTGTCCACCATGCCGTAAGGAAATTCCTGACTTATCGGATTTTCATCTGGAAAATGAAGATGCCATGGTCATCGGGGTGAATTATGAGCCGGGACTTTCAGAAGAACGCCTGAAAAATTTTATCGCTGTTTATCTGATGGCCTATCCGGTTACTCTTGTCAATGATGAGATTATTGAAGCTCTGGGGGAACCCCGGGGTTTACCGACATCCGTGTTAATCAGTCCACAGGGTAAAGTTGTAAAAACCATTGCCGGTATGGTATCTGAGCAAAGTCTTAATAAGCTTATTGAACAACACCTTAGTAAATTAACCCGGGAGAAATGATTTTGCCAATAATACGACGTCGGGAAATAGCTCATCATGTCCTGATTTACAGCCTGCTTATAATGCTTTTTTTCTGTCTGCCGCTGAACAGCTTTGCTGAGGGAACACGAAACCCCGAGGAACATTTTTTTGATTCCACGTTTGGAGATTTTACTGAAGAACTGGAAAATGCCAGGGAACAGGGAAAAAAAGGTATTTTAATTTTTTTTGAAATGGATGAGTGTCCGTTTTGTCACTGGATGAAAACCAATGTTCTGAATCAGAAACAGGTGCAGGATTATTATAATAAAAACTTCCTGATTTTTTCCGTTGATATAGAAGGCGATGTCGAAATTACTAACTTCCTAGGTAAAACCACGACTCAGAAGGATTTTGCATTTAAGGAAAACCGGGTTCGTGCAACACCCGTGATTGCCTTTTTTGACCTGAATGGAAAGCGCGTGATGCGTTTTACCGGACGCACAGCCAGTGCTGATGAGTTTTTACTGATGGGAAAATTTGTCGTGGATGAAGAATATAAAAACCACAAATTCTCGCGTTATAAACGTAATAATAAAAAATAAAAATTTAAGAGAAGGCGAGGGGGCCTTCCAGATGAGCAGAATGTTATCCTGGGGGGGATATTCCTTTTTGCTGCTTGTGCAGACAATAGTGGTTGTGCCGGCTTTTGCTTCTGAGCAGTCTGTTATGCCCGAACCACTGACTCTGGAGTATGCTTTATCTAAAGCGTCGCGAACGGAGTCTCCGGAAATTATGAATTATTCTGCCCAGCGGCAGATTGCGCTGGCTGAACAGGATCTGGCTATTTCAGAGCAGGGTGTATTCGCAGAAATCAATGGCCGTTTGCGTTATGTTGAGCCATCCTCAATTGTTCCTGCCAGTGAAACCAATGACAGTAAAATCAGCCTTGATATATACAAACGCTTATATGACTTTGGCCGGACCAGAGCGACAATTGCAGCAAGCAAAGCGAAACTGGCTTCCGTCGATGCCTTGTACACAGATTATTTATCCAAGCGTATTGTGTCCATTCTACAGGCTTATTTCAATGTTCTGCTGGCTGATATTATCTACAATCATGCTAATGAAGCAATGGCAATAGATTATGTAAAACTGGATAAGATCCGTTCCCGTTTTGAATTGGGTCAGGTGTCAGATATTGAATTACTGAAAATTGAAAATGATTATCGGAAGACGCGCAGGGACCGTACTCAGGCATCAAGTGATCAAAGGATAACCCGTCATCGACTGGCGCAACTGATCAGTCCAGGGAACTTATCAGTCAAACTGGATATGCCTGATTTAAATAAACTGCATCAATTGTCTGTTGCAAGGGAATTGAAAGAGATTGAGCCGCTTTATGAGTTGGCGTACAAAGAAAACCCCAGACTGATCTCCCTGGAACATCAATTACAATCAGTACGCCTGAAACTCGATGCCTTTCAGGCAGAAAAATATCCGGTTATCAGTGCTCATCTACAGGCCGCTGATTATGCCCGGGAACTGGGGAACTCAGATAAATACCGGGCCGGGATTGAAGTTAAAGTCCCTTTGTATCAGGCCGGTCAGGAAGATGCCAGAATTAAACGGGCAACGGGAAAACTGATCCAGCTGGAAGCGGATAAACTTCTTATCAAGCAGGAAATAGAACAGCAGATACTGGAACTCTGGCTTAAAATCAGTGATTTGAAGCAACAGTTTTCCGATCCGGAATTTACTCTGGATTATCGTGACTTATATCTTGAACGCAGCAGGGCATTGTACGAGCTGGAAGTGACCAGCGATCTGGGGGATGCCATGGTTGAATTGACTCAGGCGCAATTATTTAAGGCGCAGACCCTTTTTGAACTGGCTGTTTCCTGGGCTAAACTGGACTCTCTGCTTGGAAGCCAAATGAACTACTTTAAATAAGATCTTATGAATTTTATAACCTTACAGCAATATCACTACTCTATTGGAAAAAGTCTATTTTCAGGACGCACTTTCTTACGGGTGCTTATTTTTTTAATGTTTACCGGACTGCAGGTTTCAAGCAATGTCCTAGCTCAGGAAATTGCATCCGGCTATCAAATTACCTCACCGGTTTCCGGAGTAATTAAGCAGGTGTATGTGCAATCGGGAAAAACGGTTAAACCAGGTGACTTATTGCTTGAATACGATATGACACTGATTGCCAGTAATTTGCTGGAGGCGGAGGCGCTGATAAAGCTGGCTAAAGTTGATCTGGCAGAAGCAAAAAAAGAACGTGAAAGAGCAGAAGAGCTCTATGATCGAACTGTCCTGTCCGATCACGAATTACAACAGGCAAAGGTTTTATACAGCAAAGCATCAGCCCAATATGCCAGTGCCAAAAATCAATTGGTCCATGCTCAGTGGGATAAAAAGCACAGCAAACTCTATGCTCCCTTTCAGGGCCGGGTTGTCAAAGTGCTTAGTTATCCGGGACAATATGTTAATAATAAATTTACCGCCCAGACATTGCTCATACTGGAAAAAGACTGATATTGACAAGCAGGGACTATGTATATTTTTTTTGTGACCAATAAACTGACTTTTTTGCTTTTGCTTTTGCTTTTTACAACTGCTGTTTTTCCCGATGATATAGAACATAACTTAAATCATAGCTTAAATCATGGCTATGTTGGACAAAAAGTTTGTGCGCAATGTCATGCTAAAGAAGCAATACAATGGTCCGGTTCGCATCATGATCTGGCCATGCAGGAAGCTACTTCTGATACTGTGCTGGGTAACTTTAATGATTTTGATTTTACCTATAATCAAATCACTTCAACTTTTTTTATTAAGGAAAACAAATTTTGGGTCACAACGGATGGTCCGGATGGAACCTTACAGGATTTTATGATCCAGTATACCTTTGGTGCGTATCCTTTACAGCAATATCTAATTGCTATGCCGGGAGGTCGCCTGCAAGTTCTGGATATTGCCTGGGATTCCCGGCCGGCCGAACTGGGAGGTCAGCGCTGGTACCACCTTCACCCGGATGACAACATTGACTTTAAAGATGTTCTGCACTGGACGGGGCCAAATCTGAACTGGAATTATATGTGCGCAGATTGTCATTCAACCAATCTGCAAAAAAACTATGATGCTGCCAGTGCTTCTTATAAGACCCAATGGTCGGAACTGGATGTCTCCTGTGAAGCCTGTCATGGACCGGGTCAGGCCCATCAACAGTGGGCGCTTTCTATCAAGGAAGCTACAGGAAATTCTGCCAGTGAATCTTCTGCACAGGAAAACAAGGGACTGAGTGTTGTTCTGAATGAACGAAAAGGGGTGCGGTGGAATATTAATTCCGGCGATGGTAAACCGTATCGTTCTGTTGTTCGCCTTAGCAATACAGAAATTGAAATCTGCGCCCGGTGTCATAGCCGTCGCAGTCAGTTTGCCCAACCCCGGCCCGGTGATCCGTCAGATCAAGCATTTATGGACAACTTTCGTCCTGCTTTATTAACGCAGGGGCTGTATCATGCAGATGGGCAGATCCAGGATGAAGTCTATGTGTATGGTTCTTTTCTGCAGAGCAAAATGCATCAGGCCGGGGTTAGCTGTTCTGATTGTCACGATCCGCATCTGGCCGGATTAAGACTACCGGGAGATCGGGTGTGCAATCAATGCCATCTACCCAGGCAATACCGGACTCAGCAGCATCATTTTCATCCCGCCAGTGCCAATACCACCTGTCTGGATTGTCATATGCCTGTGCAAACCTATATGGGTGTTGATCAGCGTCATGATCACAGCTTCCGCATCCCCAGGCCGGATTTGAGCGAAGTGTATAAAACCCCCAATGCCTGCCAGCAGTGTCATACAGATAAAACAGCTCAGTGGTCAGCGCAGCAGCTTACACTATGGAATAGCCAAAAAGGCTATGGTAAAAAAGAATCCGGACTGCAGCAGTATGCTCCCGTATTGGCTGCTCAACGCAGACAGTTAGCTAACGCAGATAAGCAGGCAATCAATCTGCTTCTGGATAATACCCAGCCTGTGATTGCCAGGGCAACAGCATTAAGTCAGCTTGCCAGCATCGAGGACAGAGCAACTGTGGAATTAATTGAGCAACAGTTGCAGCATGATGATGCTATGCTGCGACTGGCGGCGCTGGAGGTCTTGGACACACTGTATGCCCTGGGCAGTCTGGATTTTAGTCAAAGTGCTCAGCTGGCTTACCCGTTATTGTCTGATAAGGTACGTTCTGTTCGAATGGCAGCGGCACGAATAGTAGCTCCGGCGGATCAGCAACAATTAGCCCCCGAAGCACAGGAGCAACTGCAAAAAGCCTTACAGGAATATATTGATGGCCAGCTATTTAATGCCGAAAGGCCTGGATCTCATGTTAATCTTGGAAATTTGTACCATAGCATGAACGACGACCCCAGGGCAGAGCAGGCTTATCGCCAGGCATTGAAGCTGCAACCTCAATTTGTTCCAGCCTGGATAAACCTGGCGCAATTTTATAGCGATTTACAGCGCGATAAAGATGCCTTGCAAACCCTGCAACAGGGATTGCAGCAGGTTTCAAAAAGTGCTGAACTGCATCATGCAACCGGCTTAGCCCAGGTGCGATTAAAACTGCTTTCAGAAGCTATTGTTTCTCTGCAAAAAGCGGCTCAACTGGCTCCTGAAAACTCGCGTTATAGTTATGTTTACGCTATTGCCCTTAATTCTTATCAGCGTCCGGGTGAAGCATTGGATGTTCTGCAACAGGCGCATGAGCAGCATCCGCAAAACAGGGAAATACTTAGCGCATTGGTTAGCATTAACCATGACAATGCTCATAGTGATAAGAGTTTGCACTACGCAGAAAAAATATTGCAGCTTGAACCGGATAATACTGCGATTCAAGGTTTTATTATGCAATTAAAAAAACATAAAAAATGAGAATATCCATGAGATTTGATACAATTTGCGTCTGGATTCACAGCCCTTAACTAAATAATAGTCATGAGCTAACTAAAACAGCCCTGAGAAACTTTAAAAACATTATGAACAAGAAAATTATCAGAATCGCAACCCGTAAAAGTCCCCTGGCATTATGGCAGGCTTATTTTGTCCGAGATCAATTATTGGCGCTGCATGATGATTTAGAGGTTGAGTTACTTAAAATGACCTCGAAAGGGGATAAAATTCTCGATGTTCCCCTGGCCAAAGTGGGCGGTAAGGGCTTGTTTGTAAAAGAACTGGAAATCGGACTTCTGGACGGTGATGCGGATATTGCTGTGCATTCCATGAAAGATGTTCCGGTCGAATTCCCTGAAGGCCTGCATCTGGCTGTTAT
>CBDTVA010000033.1:0-13838 GCA_965363935.1 uncultured Gammaproteobacteria bacterium
CTTTTTTCAATAAAAAAAAGAGCAAAAAGGGCTTGATTGGTGTTGATTTTCAACCTGGTCGGATCGCAATCGCTCATATTTTTCATGACCTTAAAGCCGGTGATAAACCAGAGTTAAAGCAATGTGTTTTTGCAAATATTGCTCCTGATGTCACAGGTGATATGGGAGTTGTCTCAACTGCGTTATCCAAAGCAGCTCAATCCTTTCCTGTGAGCCAGTTTTTCTGTAATTCTTCTATTGAAAATACTGCCTATGAATTACTTCTTATAGACTCACCCAATGTTGAATCCAGTGAGTTACGCCAGGCCGTTCGCTGGCGTATTAAAGATCAATTGCCCTACCACATCGATGATGCGGTGGTGGATGTCTTTGAAATTCCGGGTCAGCAGTCAAGCCGAGCCAAATTAATGTATGTGGTAGCCTCGCAAAAACAGGAAATTGAACGCCGTATCGGGCAGTTAAAACAGGCGGGCATGGAAATTCAGGCCATTGATATTTATGAGCTTGCTCAACGTAATATTGCTGCTATTCTGCCGGAAGACAAGGACGGCATAGTAATGCTCAGATTTAATGACAATAGCGGCCTATTGACCATAACCCGAAATGGTATCCTGTTTTTAACCCGAAAAATCGATTTTGGCCTTAATCGTCTGGCCATGTTTTTAAATATCGGTTTGAATACTGGCGATGAAATTGAGCTGTCACTGGATGAAATACTGGAAGATACAGAAACAGAATCTGTCTCTGAAAGCGCAGAGAACGAACTATTGGCCGAGGTGCAGGAGCAAAAACAATATGCTACCGAGAATCCGATATTGAATGAGCAAAATAAGCTGATCATTGATGAAGTGATTTTAGAGATTCAGCGTTCCCTGGATTATTATGTGAGTCATTTTAATCAGCGGGCTGTGACAAAAATTATTTTTGCACCGATGGTTCATGAGGTGCCGGGTGTTATTGACTACATTCACGATATGCTGGGAATTAAAACTGAGGTTCTGGATTTTAATAAGTGTTTGAATATGTCCAAAGAACTGAATAGTGAATTACAGGCACGTTGCTTTGATGCCATAGGGCTGGCATTGCGCCAGGAAATAGCACAAGAGAAATCGGCATAGCAATGCAGCAGCAAATCAACTTATACCAACCTGTTGCAGCGCAAAAAGATGAGCCTTTTTCAGCCCTGATGATGTTGATAATAGTGGCCATAACATTGCTATTGATGATGGGATTTTATGCCATGTTGCAGTGGAAGAAAAACAATCTGCAAGCTGAAATGGGGACCCTTAAAATACAATATGAGCAGACCCTTGCGACGGTTGAAAAATTGGAAGCCACCGTGATCAGATTCACCGATGCAAAAAAGGAACAGCAACAATTTAAACGTTTGAAAAAAATCTACTCCAGTAAAGAAAATGCATTAAATGAACTATCGACTATGGTTAAAGGTAATAGTTATGGCGTATCGGAATGTTTCTCAGCCCTGGCGAGAAAGAATATTGAGCCCGTCTGGTTTAGTGATATTAATGTTTATTCTGGCGGACAACAAATCTTTTTGCAGGGACAGACAACGAATACGCAACACATTCCCCAGTTTGTTGCGTCGCTTAAAGAAGAATCATTCTTTAATGGTGTCAATTTTAAATTGTTTAAAGCAAAAAAAATTGACACAGGCAGCTTGGTCCACTTCAGTTTGCAAACGGAAGTAAGTCCATCTAAAAAAAGGTCATCTCAACGGTAAACACAGCCTGGTTGATAAAGAATGAGCAAACAACTGAATTATTTACAAAGCCTGATAGAAAAACTTTCAACCAGAGAAAGAATACTGGTCTTATTAGGAGTGTTATCTGTCATATATATGCTTTGGAATTCTTTTTTAATGCTTCCTGTACAGGTCTTAAACAAAAGCCTGGCTAATGAACGTTTGAGTATTCAGGAACAGGTTGCAGAACTGCAAAGAAGACGTATTGTTGCTAATGGTCTGCTGCAAAGCACCCGGCGAAAAAAGCTAATTAACGAAATCGACCTGGTACAGAAAAAGATAAAAAATTTCGACATAAAAATTCTGGAACGTCTAGAGGGTCGCGTGGCTCCGGAAAATATGGCCGACATGCTCAGTGATGTACTGCAAAAGAACCAGGGGCTGGAATTGCTCAGTATTAATAATTTACCTGCTGAGCCACTGTTCCATAAAGAACAGGAAGAAAGCCTTGCAATGAATAAAAAGTCAAACAGTAAGACGAAGATCAGTAAAAAGATTGATCCTGAACTGATGGGTGTTTTTATGCATTCTCTGGAAATGGAATTGCAGGGCCGTTATCTGGATATTCTGAATTATCTGGTGGCATTGGAAGAGCTGCCCTGGAAAATTTTCTGGGATCAGGTAAAACTTGAAGTCGTGGAATACCCAAAAGTGAAGGTACACATTAAAGTGCACACCTTCAGTCTGAAAGATGGGTGGTTAAGTGTATAGAGTGACACTGGGATTGTTAATGTATCTGTTGTCTGGTGTGATGCATTTACATGCACTTGAAGCTGATGTGAACCTGAGTGATCCAACCCGACCTGCAAAAATTGCAGTGTCCGAAGTGATTCAAGGGGAGAGTAGTGACTATAAACTATCACAGATCTATATCAGTCGTAAGAGCAGGCTGGCTATTATTAATGGTCAGAAAGTAAAAATGGGTGACTCAATTGCCAATGCACAAGTGATCACTATAAAGCCGGACAGTGTGTCTTTGCTCATTGAAGGCTCAATAAAAGAAATTTCCATTATGCCATCCATCAAACAGTATAAAAAGCGATAAGTAAAGAAGATTGGTATGTTAATAAAGTTCAAATTTTACGGGTTTTGTTTGTCAGGTCTGCTTTTGTCTGTCGGGCTTTGCGGGTGTGCTCTGGAAAAAGAATTACCACCGGCCAGAGATCAAAGTGAGATAGACACTCTATTTACCAGTGCGATTGCAGCAAACAAAAAAATTTCTGAACAGGAATACAGACAGCAATACGCACAAAACTCTACACAAAAGCCGGGCAATCACTCGGTTTCTTCTCTTGCAACGAAAAGTCTTGCCGAAAAACGTATTCAAAGTGAAAATGAAAGAGTCCTGGATGCCCTGTTACCTCCTGTATCCCAACGAAGCCGGCTTAAAAGAGAGAATCGTTTTGATGTTGCGGTGAATGAATTACCTGCCAGACAGTTTTATATGGGACTGGTGGAAGATACTAAAGTTAATATTATTGTGCACCCGGAAGTAACGGGTAATGTGACACTGAATTTGAAAAATGTCACCATTTCAGAAGTCTTGATGATAGTCAGGGAAATCTATGGTTTTGATTACAAGAAAAAGGGCAGCAATTATTTTATATATCCCAACGCTATGCAAACCCGGCTGTTCCACATTAATTATATCAACCTGATACGCAGCGGTTCATCCACTATTGATGTCAGCTCAGGACAAATAACCAAAACCGAGGGTGGTTCATCGGACAGTTCAAATAACAGTACAAGTAGTAGTTCAAGTTCTTCTACCGCCAATACCAAATTTGGCACACAGTTAAAAACTGAATTCAAAGTGAATTTATGGGATGAATTAAGCGCTTCCTTACGGACAATTATCGGCAATAAAGAAGGACGTGAGATTGTGGTCAATCCGCAAACCGGTGTGATATTGGTTAAAGCCATGCCGGATGAATTACAGCGCGTCGAGGAATTTCTGGAAGCTACTCAGACGATTGTTGGCCGTCAGGTTCTGCTGGAAGCCAAAATTGTTGAAGTGGAATTATCAGACGGTTTTCAGGCCGGGATTAGCTGGGCTGCATTGGGCCAACCAGGGATAGGCAAAACGATTACTGCCGGTCAGGTGGGGATCAATACGATTGCCAATAGCGTGGCTCTGGGTACTGGCGTAGATCCCCGCTTTGTGAGAAGTAATGAATTTAATACGTTAAGCAGCGAATTGTCGGGGCCTTTTGGTGGTGTTTTTGCTCTGGCACTGGACCTGAATGATTTCAAAGCAATGATCGAATTATTAGGTACTCAGGGTGACGTCCAGGTCTTGTCCAGTCCAAGAATCGCCACCATGAATAATCAGAAAGCAGTGATCAAGGTGGGTACGGATCGTTTCTTTGTTACCGATCTCAACTCCAGTAATACCTCAAATAATGATGGTAGTGCCAGTGAGATCCCGGATATTGAATTAACCCCTTTCTTTTCAGGTGTGGCACTGGATGTCACACCTCAGATTGACCAGGAGGGTGAAATTGTACTGCACATTCACCCATCCATCAGCAATGTGACTGAAGATAACCGGCAAATTAGTTTTTCCGAAAACCTGAGCATATCATTGCCCATGGCAAGAAGTACAATACGGGAATCTGATAGCATTATTCGGGCTAAAAATGGTCAGATGGTAATTATTGGTGGTTTGATGAGTACCACGGCAACGGATGATAATTCCAGTGTACCTTTTTTTGGTGATATTCCAGTGCTTGGCAATGCCTTTAAACATCAACGGGAGCTGGCGGTTAAATCTGAGCTGGTTATTATGTTAAAAGCCACCTATCTGAAGGATGATAAGATTGTCAATGCCACGTTGCAGGAAACCCAGGAACGTTTCAGAAAATTACAGAAATATGATGTCAGTGGTCGCCCGTCCACAAAAGAACCTTCAACGTGGTATAAACCATAAAAATCTCAATTAATAGCTGATGTAATGTATCTTGAATTTTTTCATCTGAACAGGGAACCTTTTACTCTTACTCCCGATACCCGCTTTTTCCTCGATTCCGGGCCTTTCAAAGATGCGCTGGAAACACTGACAGTCGCTATTAATAATGGTGAGGGGTTTATCAAGGTAACGGGTGAAGTCGGCACTGGTAAAACCCTGCTCTGTCGTAAAGTACTCAATAGTGTTTCTGATGACATTATCACCGCTTATATTCCTAACCCCAATATATCATCCAAGACTCTAACCCTGGCTTTGGCCAAAGAGCTGGGGATCCGTTTTCCTACTTCGGCAATTGAATATACTTTGCAGCAAATGATCACCAGGAAACTGATTGAGCATTATAATAATCATAAAAAAGTGATCCTGTGTATTGATGAGGCACAGGCCATGCCGGATAAAACACTTGAGTCTTTAAGGTTACTTACTAATCTTGAAACAGAAAAAAGCAAATTGCTGCAGGTTATATTATTCGGTCAGCCTGAGCTGGATGAAAAACTGCAATTAAAACATCTCCGGCAGTTACGTCAGAGGGTCAGTTTTTCATTTGAGCTAAAGCGTCTGGAGCAGGGTGTTATGATTGACTATCTGACCCACCGGTTGACTATAGCGGGTTATACAGGCAGTGAACTATTTCAGTTGTCGGCAATAAAATTATTGCATCACTACAGTCGGGGTATTCCGCGCCTGATCAATGTCATTGTGCATAAGGCTCTCATCCTTTGTTATGGCAAAGGACTGCAACAGATAAGCAAAGCAATTATGAAACAGGCGATTAGTGATACAGAAGATGCATACTATGGTATTGAAAAAAGAGAGAGTAAATACCAGCTTTATCCATACTGGATTAGCTTAACAAGTTTTATCATGATAATGCTTTTGTCAATTGGCTACTGGGTCTTGCAGTGAGTGTGATTAATCAAATGCTGCGCGACCTGGAGCAGCGCAGGGCTAAAGTACCGGCTGCCAGTCATTATATCGATGAAATTAATATTGTTGCAAAAAAAGAAAATAATTACTGGTGGCTTGTTGTTCCATTGCTTTTAGTCATAATCACTGCTGTGAATTTCTATCTGCATCACTTAAATCAGCCTACAGGCAATTCAGTTAGTGAGAGACATCTTTCAGAGAATCTCGTTAAGACGGCAGCTGTTCAGAAAAGCATAAGTAAACCCTCTCGGAAAGAATTAGCTACTGACTCTGCAGCGCTCAATAATCAAAATTCAGTCAGACGCACAAAGCAGATAACGGAATCGCTGGAAAAAGCAGTATTTAAGCAGCCGTCTATTCAAACAACAACGATTATTAAAACGGATCCTCGAACCGCCGAAACTGACAAAAGCATTGTCAGGAGTGCAATAAAAAAGAGTATTACTGTAGAAAAGACAGCGCTGAAAACTCCTGAAAAAACTTTTTTCAATAAACAACCTGCAAAAAAGGGCAGCGCAGAATTGATTCAGCAGGCGCGACTATTAATGAGTGAAGATCAAAATGAAGCCGTTAAGCTACTGGAAAGCAAGCTGAAGGAAACAACACCCGATAGTGACTATTATGCCTTGCTGGCGAATCTTTACCAGCGCAAAAAAAGATTTTCTGATGCCATTATTTTTTACCGAAAAGCACTTGAAATTGCACATTATAAGGGGGAGTTATGGATAGGAATTGCACTGGCTTATCGGGGAACAGGGGAAATGGATAATTCAGAAATGGCTTTTAAAAAAGCAATAAGATCAAGCACGATTAGTCCAGCTTTGAAACAGTATGCTGAACAACAAATTTTTAAGTAATGATCATGAGTCAGCAGAAAAATCTGCATCTAAGGAGCAAGTAGGGTCAGGAAATATAATATGAAAAAAAATGTATCAGAAAGGGATAATTTTTCATATCTGTTGATCAGTCTGGTATTTCTACTGTTTAGTAGTGCATGCGTAGATGAGTTTATGATCCTTTCCGGGCTTGGTCAGTACTTTGTGGTTGCATTGACTATTATTTCAATGTCTATTGGTGTCTGGAGTATTCGTTCCAGTCGTTATGCCTTTAATACCAGCCTGGGATTGGTGCTTGGTATTTTAGTCATTACGTTAATAGTCGGTGTACTGGACATGGCTCAGCTTGAGTTTATTCATATTTTGCTTATGCTGTTCTTTTTTCTAATCACTTTAAAACTGGCTTCAGAGCAGGCTCTTTTTTCAGGTCAAATAACGAGTAATAGTATTATAGGTTCTATTTGTATTTTTTTACTATTGGGACTAATTTGGGTCATGCTTTATTTACTGGTTGCTGAATTTATCCCGGATGCTTTTTCAGGTGTTGAACAAACATCCTGGAAACAAAATCTTCCTGATTTTATTTATTTTAGTTTTGTCACTCTAACCACTCTTGGCTTTGGCGATTTATTGCCCTTGTCACCCTTAGCTCGATTTCTGGTTTATATGGAAGCAGTTGTTGGTGTCTTTTATATGGCTATCGTAGTTTCAAGTTTAGTGGGTGCAGCTTTGTCTGATTCAGCAACAGATAAGAAATCGTAAATAGCGATAGTGACCGTATTGTTAAACTAAAATTTATATCAATGCGACAATCTTTACCCTGTCTCCTGATTTAAGAGCTTGTCTCAGGTTTCAGCCAAAGCATAAACAAAGTATATCCCAGCACCATTACAACTGCGCCAATAAACAAGCCAATAATTCCTGAAAGCATCATGCCGCCAATCGCACCAATAAATATAATAGCCATTGGCGCATCAACTCCCTTAGCGAGCAAGATGGGTTTCAATACATTATTAAGTAAACCAACACCGATATTCCACACTAAAAACGCAATTGCTACGCCAGTGCTGGTATCTGAATCCTTAAATACAAAGATTGAAATCGGTATTAAAATCAGCAAAATATCGATTTGAACAATAGCCATAATAAGACAAATAAAGGCAAGAACTCCAGCGGCAGGTATATCCATAACAATAAAGCCCAAACCGGCTAATAAGGTCTGAATAAGAGCAATACCGAGAATACCTGTCACGACACTATTAACCGTTGACAATGATAGTTCCGTTAGCTCAGTCCCCCGGCCTCCGGCAATCCGGTTAAAAATTCCGATAAAGGTGTCTTTAACTCCCTTGCCTGAAACCAAGAAAATGCCTGCTATAATAATTGAAAAAATAAAAATAAGTATATTCAAACTCGCACCAGCTGCTGTTGATAGTACCCATTTGGCAAAGGCTTTTAATTCAGAATTATATCGGCCAAATGCGGCTTTAGGATCTTGTGAGGCATGCGTCCAGAGTGTATTGAGTTTTTCTCCAATCAGTGGCCACCCGGCAACACCTTCTGGCGGTGGTGGAATTTCCAATTTGTCATTTTTAATTTGCTCTGAAAGTGTTTGAGTATTCTCTATTAGTGCACCAGAAATAAGCACTGTTGGTGTGATGAGGGTAAATAACATAGAAAAAGTGATTATGGTTGCTGTCCAGCCTGCACTGAGACCGGTTATATTTTTTAACCATAAAAAAATTGGATAGGTACCAATGGCAATAATTCCCGCCCAGACGACAGGGCTGAGGAAGGGGCTTGCAATCTGAAAGCACCAGAAACCCAGAAGCACAATTAAACCAATTTGAATGGCAGTTTCGATTGCCGTTGAATTTTTTGTTGTCATTTAAACTTCCTCATTGCATTTTTTTAGCTTAGTTTTTGTAAGCTCGTAAAAGCGGGGGAAAAACTAACCATGATTACCAGAACATCTTATAGCAATCATGAAAAAAAGAGAAAGGAAAAAGGTATTGATTTTACCTATACATTAATTATGCAAACATTTTATAATCAAATACATGGTGAGAGGTGAAAGTTGGGGGGCAAACCTGAAGGTGTTCCAGGTTTGCAGTAAAAACATTTATCTCAAGACCAGAAAGAGGGCAGAATTGCCGCGATGAATATTCAGGGCAATGGCCTGACCGTTTTTATTTTGACTCAGTTTTTTTAGCCCTTTGAGAGAATCTACCCGGTGTCGATTAATGGCGATGATCACATCATTATCGCGTAATCCTGCCTGCCAGGCAGGGGAGTGTTTTTTCACCTTTAATATTTTTACCCCCTGAGCATGGGTGTTTTGGCCAAAAACTGCACCTTCTAAAGATGGGTGCAACTCTTTGCCGGCAAAACCCGGAGCCTTTGTGTCAGCAGGCGGGATTGACGAGAAAACTTTATCGCCGCCGATAACCGCCTTGATATCCATTGTTTTCTTGCCACGCAGAACCTTTAGTTTTGCAGAATCTCCAGGGCGTTTCAGACCGATATAATTGCGCAGGGAAGATGAGCTGTTAATTTTTCGACCATTAACGGCAATAATAATATCACCTGCTTTAACGCCTGCCTTACTGGCGGCAGAACCGGGAACCACTTGTGCCACTACAGCTCCATGAGTTGCCTCTACCGCAAATGCGGAGGCCAGTTCCGGTGTTAAGTCCTGTACCTGTACCCCAAGCATACCGCGTTGAATAGAACCATGTTTGATCAACTGGTTCATAACAGATTTAGCCATATTGACAGGAATAGCAAAGCCTATACCGATATTACCTCCGCTTTTGGAAAAAATAGCGGTATTGATGCCAATCAGTTCGCCATGCAGATTTACCAGCGCACCACCGGAATTCCCCGGGTTGATTGATGCGTCAGTCTGAATAAAATCTTCATAGCCTTCGATGCCCAGTCCGTTACGACCCAGACCACTGACAATTCCGGATGTTACTGTTTGATCCAGGCCAAAGGGATGGCCAATTGCCAGGGCAAAATCACCTACACGCAAGTTATCAGAGTCGGATAGTTTGATTTCAGTTAGATTAGGTTCATTGACTTTTAGCAGAGAAATATCGGTTTGTGGATCAGTGCCAATAAGTTCCGCAATCAGTTTGCGCCCATCTTTCAAAGTGACTAAAATTTCACTGGCATTATCAATCACATGGTTATTGGTCAGGATATAGCCTTTTTGTGCATTGACAATGACACCGGAACCCAGAGCACGGAGTTGCTGCTCCTGTTTATGTTCTGGAACCTCAAACTGGAAAAAACGTTTGAAAAAGGGATCGTTGAGAAAATCGGGTAACTGGCTGCTGCCATGATAAATTCCTTTAGTGGAGATATTAACCACAGCAGGGGTGATTTTTTCCAGCATGGGGGCCAGGCTGGGTAACTCCCTGTTCTGACTGTCGTGTGTGGGTAAGGCCTGTATATTGCCCAGAAACAGAATGGCAAGAATCAGTATTGATAAAAAAGAAAAAATAGTTTTCGCTTTCATAATCTGTTTTAAATATTGTTAAAATGTGTTTGCTAATAAGTTATGTGACCCACATATTCTGTTTTAGTTCAATAATCCTAGAAACCTTCACGCGGGTTAAACTGGCTGATTTTTTCCATTTTTTTATACAGGTCTTTTAACTCATCAGTATTGGCTTCTGGTGTCATTATCTGCAAAATGACATATTGATCACCCGCTTCTATTCCAGGCAGTCCGCGGCCTTTTAAACGCAGCTTTTTACCACCTTTGGTGCCAGCAGGTAATTTCATTTCAACTGTACCGCCCAAAGTTGGAATGGATAAGGTTGTGCCCAGTGCCGCTTCCCAGGGAGTGATGGGCAGGACAATACTGATGTTTTTACCATCAATAGTAAAATACTGGTGTTGAGTAAATTTTACTTGCAGTAAAAGATCGCCATTAGCATGATGGCCTGCGCCGCCTTGCCCGCTTAAACGAATTTTTTGGCCTTCCTTGATACCTTTGGGGATTTTTACCTTGAGTTTTTTGCTACCGGACTCACCAGGTATACGGACATTCAAAGTTCGACTGGCACCATGGTAGGCGTCTTGCAGTGCTACCGATATGATAACCGTTTGATTCGCTCCTTTGTGACTTCTCTGTTGCTGTGCTTTGTGCGAAAAAGGATCGTTATTAAAATTTCCGTCGCGGGCGTTGCTGAACATGCCGTCAAATATGTCACTAAAGCTGCCCTGACCAAAACCGCCAAAATTACTGTGTCTTCTGCCGCCTCCGGGTGGTGGTGTGAAGCCGCCCTGAAATGGATCACCCTCTGCAGAGCCAAAGCGATTATAATTGGCTCGTTTTTCTTTATCCTTTAGCACGTCATAGGCTTCGTTGACCTCTTTAAAACGTGCTTCGGTATTACTGAGTTTACTGACATCCGGGTGGTACTTACGGGCAAGACGGCGATACTGTTTTTTTATTTCAGCAGCACTGGCGTTGCGGCTCACACCCAGAATTTGGTAGTAGTCTTTTTGTGCCATTGTTGTCTATAGGAAGGTTATTTTTAAATTTTCTTGAGCATGAATGCTTTAAGCTATAATATGGGGCTTTGCTGTTAAAAAAAGAAGTGTATTCAGGTAATTTTATGCTCTCAGAGACACAAAAACAATTTATCTTTAAAAGGTCACTGTTTCAGAAGATTTCAGGCTATCTTATCTGGAGTATCGGATTTTCTGCGCTGGCAGCATGGGGGCTTGTATATTGGTTTAGACC
This sequence comes from uncultured Gammaproteobacteria bacterium, assembly GCA_965363935.1. GTDB lineage: Bacteria > Pseudomonadota > Gammaproteobacteria > GRL18 > GRL18 > CBDTVA01. Next base: position 11,253 of record CBDTVA010000033.1, read on the forward strand.
TGAAATGGTCAATCCGCAGGCGGTATTAGCCCTGTTAAAAGACAAAAGCAATAGTGGTGTGGACTTAACACCCTTAACAGATATTGCCGTTCTGGCGGTAACCGGGTCTACTGCGGTTTCTGCATTATTTCTGATGATTATAATCCTGGCGTTTGTTCTGAATTCCTGTAATAAAAAGGAAAAACAATACCTGGGAATTATCGACAGTTTGAATAAAGACCCGTAACACTGATAGCTTCTGTTTAAGGCTGCCCTTATTTACAACCTATTAAACGTTCGAACTCGGTAAATGTCTGAGCGACTTCGGCGGTATCAATTTGCACACCTAATAACTTGCTCAATTCACTGGTGGAAAAAATACCGCGGATTTGATAGCTATCGTTGCTGGGATTGTCCAGAACCAGTGCGTGTTGGCGATTGAGCTTTTTCATGGTTATAGCAATATCACCCACTTTGGATTTTTCTACTACAGACCACTCTATAATATCAAGATTTTCAATACCGGTCATAATATCATGTATACATATTTCAGCCCTGGAAACACCATTGGCTTGTTGAAATTGTATAGGTCTTTCGCCCTGTAAATCGCTATAAGTGATCAAGCCTGTAATTGTGTCTTTTGCATCGGTTACAAACAATAATTTAACCTTCATTAGAAGCATCCGGTCGGTAGCTTCAGGCAGATTACAGGAAGATGAGATAGTTATCGCTGTGACAGTGGTTAAATCCGTCATAACTTTCAGGGCGGGATCTTCCAGGTTGACAGTACCCTGTGGGTAGGAGCCTGGTTGACATAAAGTAACGGCAGTATGCAGTGGTTTTACTTCGAGTTCACGATAATTACAGGGCATTAAACATCTCCTTCAAATATCTTAGAATTCATCAGATAAAGGTTCAGAACTTTCTGCGTTTTTCAAAAAACAGAAAATTTTTCTATTGGCACAAGAGCGTAAGTGAATTATAGCTGGAAAAGCTGCCTTCAGGTCAATTAAAACAGTTAAAAAGCCAGGTGTTTTTAGAGATCTGAAGGTGAATAAGCAAATTTGCTTAATTACAACGCCATTTCTTTTAGCTTCTTAAGCGCTCTGACCTTGACCACGGTTGTAGCTTTTTTTGCTTTAAACGTCATCTCCTCACCGGTAAAAGGATTGACACCCTTTCTTACTTTGACAGCAGGTTTTTTGACTGTCACAATTTTTAATAAACCGGGTAGCAGAAATTCTCCACAGGCGCGTTTTTTTATGTGACGCTCAATTAACAAATCCAGCTCAGCAAGAACAGTTGCAACATCTTTTTTACTGATCTGAGTGTTATCTGCAATCTCAGTCAAAATTTGCGATTTGGTCATTTTGTTTAGAATGGCAGTCGTTTTGGGTTTAGGTGCAGTGACTGCTTTTTTTATGGTTTTTTTAACCGCACTCTTTTTGACTACGGCCTTTTTTACAACAGCTTTTTTAGCGACAACTTTCTTTTTAGCGACAACTTTCTTTTTTGTTGCAGCTTTCTTTTTTATAGCCATAATGGACTCCGGTAAGTACGAGTTGAATGTAATGTCTTCTGGTATAGGCTCAGATAAATTAGACCTAATATTAGTCTATGGTACAAGGATAATCATAGATCTTATATATGTATAGTTAATTGGCAAGAAAAAGAGCAAAATACTTTAAATTTATTTGTTAATTTAGGTAATCTCTTACAAAAGGGTCATAAAATTGATTGAATCGATAAAAATAGGGGTCCCGGCACCGGGTCTGCATGAAATAACCCAACAGGTAAATCATGTGATCAGTCAGTCTGGTATTAAACAAGGTTTGTGTACCGTGTTTGTTCAGCATACCTCTGCCAGTTTGATTATTCAGGAAAATGCCGACCCTTCTGCAAAGCGTGATTTGGAAAACTGGTTGAATCGTCTGGTACCTGAAAACGATCCGCTTTATACCCATGTTTTTGAAGGTTCAGATGATATGCCAGCTCATATAAAGTCAGCGATAACAGCAAGCTCAATTGCAATTCCTGTACTAAAAAATCATCTGACTTTAGGGACCTGGCAAGGTCTCTATTTATGGGAACATCGCAGGCATAGCGGTCAACGAACTATTGTTATTCATATTGCCGGAGATCCTGATTGAGTAATTCAAGCTAACTTAAACGTTATTGGATAATAACTGATAATATGAATTATACAGTACCTGCTACGATACGCATCTATCCCGGTGGCCAGGAAAAGGGGCGTCCTGCAAGCAAATGTAAATGGGTATGAAACACTGTCTGTCCACCAAACTGGTTACAATTTAAATTTAATCGGTAGCCTTGTTCAGCAACTGCCATTTCTTTGGCCAGGTTTTTTGCTGTGAGGATCATATGTCCCAGAAGACTGGCTTCATTTTCGCTAAAGTCATTAACGGTTGCGATATGCTGTCTGGGAATGACTAAGATATGTATGGGGGCCTGTGGGGCAATATCATGAAAGGCAATGAGCTGTTCATCTTCATAGGCAATTTTTGCAGAAATTTTTTTCTCAACGATTTGGCAAAAAAGGCAAGCTGCTGTAGGCATGGTTCTATTGTCCGGGTTCAGGCTTAACCT